>NZ_JBBEGC010000032.1:0-70484 GCF_037401995.1 Saccharothrix sp. CCNWYY140 | reverse complement strand
GATGGACACAAAGCAAAAGAAAAGGCGGGGGCTTCTTGCTTGTGTCATCCCCGTATGGCCTGGCAAAGCCAACCACACTTTTGGTCGGGTGCCGCTAAATTTTTTGCTCGTTCCTCACAAAAAATTCGGCGGCACCCGACCAAAAGCGTGGTAGCCCTTCGGGCAGGCCATACGGGGATGACACAAGCAAGAAGCCCAGGTAGAGGTGTGCCGCGCGGCAGCTTCGTGAAGCGCGCTGCGCGCGCGGCGGGGGTTGGTCAGGTGGGGGTGGGTTGGCCGGTGCCGTTTGCGGGGACTTGCCATGTGTGTTTGTCCAGGTTGTAGGTGATGGTGTGGTTGTCTGGCCAGACTGGTTGGTCGTCCACGCTTCGGGACTCGGCTAGTGGTGTTTCGGTCATAGTCGTCAGGTCTAGGACGTGTAGGTGCCACGGGCCTGGGGTTACGCGTTTCTTGAAGGCTAGGCGGGTGCCGTCTGGGGAGATGGAGGGGCACTCCACGTTGGTTCTCAGTGCTGTGGCCTCCCAGGTTGTGTATGTCGCTTGGATGAGGTGGGTTTGGCCCTTGCTGGCGGCTGTCGCGTAGAAGGTGTTGTCGTCTTGGGTGAAGGTGACGCCCCAGAAGTTCAGGTCTGGGGCGTAGTAGCGGTTGCCGTCGATGGTGAGGGGGAGGTCTTCGATCGACTTTCTGAGCTCGTCTGTTGTCGTGTCGAGGATCCCTGTTCGGGTGGAGAAGCCTGTTGTGTTGTAGGAGTCGCCGGAGACGAACACCGTCCATGAGACCATTCGGCCGCTTCTCGACACCTGTAGGCGGCTGGGGATGCCTGGGATGGCGTGTTTCTGTTCCCTTCCATTGACGGTGACGGCTAGTTCTGCCATTGGTGGTAGGCCGGGTAGAGCGGTCAGGCAGGCGTTGGTGTCGGCATTGGCGGAGTGGCGGTCGCATTTAGGTGGTTCGGGTTGGCGGGTGCGTGCGTGGAGGACGTAGCCGGCTGCGCAGGTAGTTAGGAGGAGGGCTGCTGTGAGAACGGACGTGAGACGTAGGCGCCTACGAGCACTAGTCCCAGAGCGGTCAGTGATGTCAGTACTGCTGTTGGCATTCCCCAGATCGTCCACAACGCTCCAAAAAGAACAGAAGACACGAGTTTCGCCAGCGCCTGACCTGTTTGCAGCACGGCCAAGCCGCTGGTGCGCAGCTCGGCAGGCAGCAGAGGGCTTGCGGCGGCCATGAGGACGCCGTCTGTGGCCGCGTAGAAGAGGCCGTGCAGGGCTAGTACTGCGAAGACGTTCAGGTGAGGGGTCAGCAGCAACGCGAAGGCTGCGGCCAGTGCCACGTGGCCGGCTAGGAAGACGGGCCATCTGCCCACGCGGTCGGCTAGGCGGCCCAACGGCACGGACAGGAGCAAGTACACGGCGGCCGTGCCCAGAGGCAGCAGGGGGAAGATCACGGCGTCCAAGTGCAGTTGCTGTTGGAGCATGAGGTACAGGAAGCCATCGCCTACGGCTACCGCGCTTAAGAGCGCGGCCCATCCGGTTACTCGGCGGAAAGGCTTGCGCCACAACGTTCTCAGGGGTGGTCGAGCGGTCGTTGGGGTGCGGTTGTCGCGGACCAGGACGGCCAGGAGCACCACACCTAGAACGGCCACGCAGAAGCTGGTGACGAAGACGGCGTTGTAGTCGCCCAAGCTCGCCCATAGGACGAACATGGCTGCCAGGGGTCCTAGGAAAGCGCCGACGGTGTCCATCGCTCTGTGCACGCCGAACGCCCGGCCCAAGGTGTCTGGAGTGCTGCTCAAGGAGATCAGGGCGTCCCTGGGGGCGGTGCGCAGGCCCTTGCCGGTGCGGTCTGCGGCTAGGACGCCGCCCAAGGCGACGGGAGTCGTGGCCGCTAGGAAGCCTAGTTTGGCGGCGGCGGACAGGCCGTAACCTGCCAAGGCAACAGCCTTGCGGCGTTGCAAGCGGTCTGCCGTGTGGCCGCCTAGTAGGCGCACGACGGCTGTCACGCCCGAGTAGAGCCCGTCCAGCAAGCCGAACTGGAACGGGCTCAACCCGAGGGCGACCACGAAGTACAGCGGGAGGATCGCGGTCACCATCTCCGAGGAGATGTCGGTGACCAGGCTGACGAGGCCGAGGGCCAGGACGTTCCCGGCTACCCGGCCCCGTCCGCCGGTGACCGCTCCCTGCCGTGCGGTCGCGATGTACATCAGTGGCAGGTGTAGGTCGGGGTGCTGTCGACCGGTTTGCCGTCCAGGCCCAGGAACTGCCAGGAGTAGGTGGTGTCGGTCAGGGTCAGCTTGAGGACGCCGTGCGTGGAGCGGGCGAACTCGGTGATGGCCGGGTTCGCGGACACCTTGTACAGAGGTGCGCCGCCGCCACCGCCGATGACCGAGCGGGTGCCGGTGGTGGAAGCCCTGCCGGACGCGTCCAAGGGCTTGATCCGCTCGTAGTGGTGGTCGTGGCCGTTCAGGACCAAGTCGGTCTTGTTGGCTACCAGCGTGGTCCACAGGCCGGAGACGCTGGTGTTGTTGCCGTGCTCACCGGAACTCCACCTTGGGTGGTGGAAGTACGCGGCGACGCAGCCCCGTGTGTTGGCGGCCAGGTCGCGCTTGAGCCACTCCAACTGCGCCGAGCCCGAGGCGCTGGACTGGTTGGAGTCCAGGGCGATGAAGTGCCAGTTGCCGTGGTCCCACGAGTAGTACGTGCTGCCTTGGGGTGTGGCGATCGAGCCGAAGTAGCCCTTGTACCCGGACAGCGGCGGGTCGGAGTAGGTCTCGTGGTTGCCGGGCACCGGCTTGGTCTTCGCCTTGAACCGGCCCCACGTGGTGTCGTAGTAGTTCTGGAAGTCCGACAGGTGGGCGTCGTCGTACTGGTTGTCCCCCATCGTGATCACCGCGACCGGGTTCAGCTGCTCGACCAACCGGGCGGTCTTGGGGTGGACGCAGTTCGGGTCGGTCGCCGTGCACTGTTCGGCGATGTCGCCGGCCGCCGCGACCACGAACGAACCCGTGCCCGCGCCGGTGGTGGCCCGGACCTGGTTGCTGGGGGCGGAGGTGTTGCCGGCGGCGTCGCGGGCGCGGACGGTGTAGTCGTAGCCGGTGGACGGGGCCAGGCCGTTGTCGGTGTACGCGGTGGTCGTGGTGGTGCCGACGACGACGCCACCCCTCAGGACGTCGTACCCGGCGACGCCCACGTCGTCCGTGGCCGCCGTCCACGCCAGGGACGCGCTGCTCGGGCTGGTCCCGGTGACCTGGAGGCCGGTCGGGGCGCTGGGCGGGGTGGTGTCGCTGCTGTTGCGGACGCCGAACACCTCCAGCTCCCAGATCGAGTAGCCCCACTCGGTGGCCCGCTGGGTCCCGAGGACGCGCAGGTAGCGGCCGGTGGCGTAGAGGCCGCTGTGGGTGTCGGTGTCGCCATCACCGCTGGTCCGGCCGCTGATGTCGGTCCACGACGTCCCGTCGCGGGAGATCTGGACCTTGTACTGGCTCGCGTACGCGTCCTCCCAGTGCACCAGGACCCGGTGCACCTCGGCCGCGCCGCCGAGGTCGACGGCCAGCCACTGGGGGTCGAGGCCGGGCGCGCTGGCCCAGCGGGTGTCGGTGCGGCCGTCGACGGCGAACTGCCCGGCCAGGGTCGGGTCCTCGACGGAGGACGTGGTGGTCGGCCTGCCCTGCGAGAGCAGGACGTCGGCGGGTGCGCTGGCTGCGGTCAGCGGTACGGCGACCAGCAGCGCCGCCGCCGCGGCGAAGGGTGCGACTCGGCGCACGGGGGTTCTCCTCACGGTCCGGGGCGGCGGTCCGAAAGGCGGTCTAATCGTAAACAATCTTTACGATTACGGAGGTTAACGGGAGCTGAACAGGGGTGTCAACGGTGCGGCCGGGAAGTGCCGTAACCGACCCCTTAGGGGTGGAAAGCCTGCACAATGGTCCAATGCGGCTCGCGTCGGCTCGGCTGGTCCTGCTCGTGGCGGTGGCCCTGGTGGCCTCCGGGTGCACCCAACTCGTCGACGGGCGTCCCGTCGCCGGCCAGGTCGTGACCAAGGACGGCGTGGACCCGAGCTTCATCCGCGGCACCGACGGCGGCCCCATCGACCGGCTCGCCGCGACCGCGATCACCGACGTGGACAAGTTCTGGCAGGAGACCTTCCCGGCCACCTTCGGCAAGCCGTGGGAGCCCGTCGACGGCGGCATCTACTCCGTGGACACCTCCGACCCGGCCGCCAAGCCGCCGCCGTGCACCGAGAAGGCCAGCGACGTCGAGGGCAACGCCTTCTACTGCCCCGGCGCCGACGCCATCGCCTGGGACCGGGCCGCGCTGCTGCCCGTGCTCAAGGACCGGTACGGCGACGCGGCCGTGGTGATCGTGCTGGCCCACGAGATGGGCCACGCGGTGCAGCGGCGCATGGGCATCACGCCCGAGGCCGAGCGGCGCGACCCGGAGAAGTACCCGACGATCCTCACCGAGGCGATGGCCGACTGCTTCGCGGGCGCGTTCGTCAAGTGGGTCAACGACGGCAAGTCCGAGCACCTGGACATCGGCACGGACACCCTGGACTCGGCGCTGGGCGCGCTGGTCTCGTTCAAGGACCCGGTCGGCACGTCCCCCGACGACAGCTCCGCGCACGGCAACGCGTTCGACCGCGTGTCGGCCTTCCAGGACGGCTACCTCAAGGACGCGAAGTTCTGCGGCGCGATGACCGTGGAGAACCGGCCGTTCACCCAGCAGGCGTTCCGCAGCGTCGACGACCGGGATCGGGGCGGCAACCTGCCGTTCGACGAGATGCTGGACGCCATCGCACCGGACCTGAACAACTACTACAAGGCGCTGGTCGCCACCAAGGGCGCGACCTGGACCGAGCCGAAGGCCACCACGGTCCGCGAGGAGCCGAGCTGCTCCGGCGACCAGGGGCCGGTGGCGTTCTGCCCCGAGGACAAGTCCGTCGAGGTGGACGTCGCCGAGGACCTGCCCGAGCTGCACGCCAGGATCGGCGACTACGCCACCGGCGTCCTCCTGGCCAGCCGTTACGGCCTCGCGGCCCGGCAGGCGGTCGGGATGAAGACCGACGGCGAGGAGGCCGCCGAGGGCGCGCTGTGCCTGGCCGGCGCTTACACGCGCGAGGTCTTCACCCGCGAGCAGGGCTTCGGCCTGTCCCCCGGCGACCTCGACGAGGCCGTGCAGGTCCTGCTGGCCCACGACTACGCGGCCCGCGACGCCGGCGGGCGCAACGCCGTCGATCCCGGCTTCAAGCGGGTGGACGTCTTCCGCAACGGCGTCTTCACCGGCGTCAAAGCCTGCGGTTTCTAGAACACCGCCGGGGGGCGTTAAGTAGGGTTCCCCCCGAAGCGCAGGCGGCGGGGATGGGACGTGGGCATGGCTCGACGGTCGATCGGTATCGCGGCGCTGGTCGCGGTGGCGGCGTTGACCAGCGCGTGCACGCAGGTCGTGGACGGCGTGGCCAAGGCGGTGAAGCCGGACGTCACCAAGGTCTCGGGCCTTGACATCACCACCGGCGAGAGCGGCCCCAAGCCCGGCGTGCCCGACGCGGACCTGCGCGTGGAGAACGCCGACGGCGGGGAGATGGACCGCCTGGCCGTGAACACGCTGGCCGACGTCGAGGAGTACTGGGCGGAGAAGATGCCCGAGAACTTCGACGGCAAGAAGTTCGAGCCGGTGAAGCGCCTGGTGTCCTACGACTCGACCGGCGCGGGCGTCGAGATCTGCCGCACCAACACCGCCGGCGTCGCCAACGCCTTCTACTGCTCGCTGGACGACAGCATCGCCTGGGACCGCGGCGACCTGCTGCCCATGCTGGACGACGCGTTCGGCCCGATGTCGGTGGTCACCGTGCTCGCGCACGAGATGGGCCACGCCATCCAGTACAAGTTGGGCGCGCAGGGCGGCGTCACCCAGGCCACGCCGTCGATCATCAAGGAGCAGCAGGCCGACTGCTACGCGGGCAACTTCTTCCGCTGGGTCGCGGAGGGCAAGTCCAAGCACTTCCGCATCTCCACCGGTCCGGGCCTGAACCAGGTCCTGGCGACCATGTTCTTCATCCGCGACGCGGCCGGCACGTCCGCCGACAAGCAGGGTGCGCACGGCAGCGCGTTCGACCGGGTGGCGGCCTTCCAGTTCGGCTTCGCCGGCGACCCGAAGCGCTGCGCGCAGATCGACGAGCAGGAGATCAAGAACCGGATCACGCAGCAGAAGTTCGACTCGCAGGACAAGGACTCCGGTCAGGGCAAGGGCAACCTGAAGGTCGACAAGCCCGAGTACCTGGAGCTGCTGGAGAAGAGCCTGGGCGAGGCCTTCAGCCAGAGCGGCGCCACCCCTCCGCAGTTCAAGCAGGACAACGTCTCCTGCACCAACGCCAAGGTCACCTCACCCGCGACCTACTGCCCGGCCACCAACACGGTCGGCATCGACCTCCAGGACCTGGTCAAGATCGGCACCCCGCCCAAGCGCGGCCAGAAGGGCGGCATCGGCGACTTCGCGGCCTTCGCGGAGATCGCCTCCCGCTACGCCCTGTCCATCCAGAAGGCCACCGGCTACCCGCTGGAAGGCCCGGCGGCCGGCCTGCGCACGGCCTGCCTGACCGGCGCCTGGGCCGGCACCACCACGGACCCGAAGGCCAAGCTCAGGCTGTCGTCGGGCGACCTGGACGAGGCGGTGGCCGAACTCCTGGCCGACAAGAGCCTCATCGCGGCCGACGTCAACGGCACGGTCGTCCCGTCGGGCTTCGCCCGCGTGGAGGCCTTCCGCGACGGCTTCTTCGACGGCGGCGGCCTCTGCACCCGCAAGTACTCCGAGTGACCGGTGCTTCCGGCGCGGTGGGGTCGCGCGGCGCGTTCAGAGTGAGAACGCGCCGCGCGTCCCGAAGTTGATCAGTACAGGGCGCTGGCGAGGTTGCGTCGCGCCTTGGCGACCCGGTCGTCGTCAGGCGGGAACAGCTCGAACAAGCCGACTAGGTGCTCGCGGACCTTGTCGCGGTCCTCGCCGAACACCCGCCGCACGGTGTCGATCAGCCGCTTGAACGCCTGCTCGACGTCCTGGGTGGCCAGCTCCACGTCGGCGGCGGCCAGCTGGGCGTCCAGGTCGTCCGGGTTCGCGTCGGCCTTGGCCACGGCGTCCGGGCTCAGACCCTCGGCGCGGGCGGTGAACCGGACCTGGGCGAGGGCGGCCTTGGCCTCGGCGTTGCCGGGCTCGACGGACAGGATCGCCTCGTAGGCGGCCTCGGCCGCCGCGAAGTCGCCCCGCTCGAAGGCGTCCTCGGCCGCCGTGAACCGGTCGTCCTCGGGCTCCTCGACCGGGGCGCCGGTGCGGGCGGCCTCGGCGGCGCGGATGCCGGGCAGCCGGTCGCGCAGCGCGTCCAGCAGCCGGTCGATCCACTGGGCGAACTCGGCTTCGGGCAGCGGCCCTTCGAACGCGCCCACCGGCTGGCCGGCGGCCACCGCGACGACGGTCGGCACCGACTGCACGCCGAACGCCTGGCCGACGCGCGGGCTGGCGTCGAGGTCGACCCGGGCGAGCAGCCACGCGCCGCCGCCCGCGCGGGCGGCCTTCTCCAGGACCGGCGACAGCTGGCCCGCCTCCGGACTCCAGGACGCGGTCAGCTCGACCACGACCGGGATCTCCAGCGAGCGCTCCACGACCGACTGGAAGGTGGCCTCGGTGACGTCGAGCACCCACGGGCTGGGTCCCCCGGCGGCCCCGCCTCCGCCGGCGGCCGGCGGCGGTGTGGCGGCGCGCTGGCGGGCGGCGTCGGCCCGTGCCTTCAGCGCCCCGAGGTCGACCGCCCCGGAGAGCGCGGCGGACAGTGCTGCGGACTTGCGAGGGTCTGGCCTTGTCACGCTCCCATCCTGGCACGGCTGCGGCCCGTGGCGGCGGCAGCCCGGCGGGACGCGCGTGGGACGGCCGTCACCCTGCCAGCTGGGTCACCGGGTCGATGGCCATCGGGTTGGTCCGCATGGCGTCGTTCTGCCGCCCCAACGCCAGCGCCAACGGCGTCATCAGCTCCAGGAACCGCTCGGTGCCCGCCGACCCCAACGCGCGCCACGGGGCCTCTGCGGCTGCGTCGGTCCGCCGCTCGACGTCCTCGCGCAAGGCCCGCCCGGCCGGGGTCAGGCCACGCTCGGTCGTGCCGGGCTCGGTCGTGCCGCGCTCGGTCGTGCCGCGCTCGGGCGTCCCGGCCGGGGTCGGCCCGCCGTCGAAGAGGCCGCGCTCGGTCAGCGACCGCTCCGCCGCGGCCCACTCCTCCTCGGACCACCCCCGCGCCTGCCGCAGGTAGGAGGCCTCCAGCCCCTTGTCCGCGCCGAACAGCACCAACGTCTCGCACGGCGACAGGTCGGCCGCGACCAGCGCCGCCACGTGCCCGTCCCCCCGGGACTCGCGCAGGGTCGTGCACGCCTGCCACAACGCCAGGTGCGGTTCGGTGGGCACCGGCAATGCCGCGTTCGCCGCCCCCATCACCCTCCCGGCCAGCGGCACCGCGGACGCCGCCCGGAGAGCCAACTCGGCCGCCTCCCCGACCTCCAGGGTGGGCAGCATCCGCCGCAACGCCCCGTCCGCCCCCTCCAGCCGCGCCGCCAGGAACCGCTCCGGCGACGCGACCTCCCAGGCGTCGGGCAGCGCACGGGCCACCATCCGCGGGTGGAAGCTGTAGAAGGCGGCCGTCACGGTCTCCGGCGCGGCGGCGCCCAGCGGGGCCGCGCGCATGGCGAAGTAGCCCATCCACCCGCCCTTGCAGCCCAGCGCGTCGGTCACCGCGCGGGACTCCGGCGTGAAGTAGGTGACGTCGTGGTACGTCTCGAAGCGCAGCCACAGCTCACGGGGGTCCATGCCGGACAAATTAGTAGGACATCCGACTATTCGGAAGAGAGGTGTTGTTCCACCCGCTCCACCTTCGCCGTCAGCTGCCCGGTGTACCCGGGCCGGATGTCCGCCTTGAGCACGAGGCTGACCCGCGGCGCGGTGGCCTGCACGACCTCGGTCGCCTTCTTCACCACCGCCATCACCTCGTCCCACTCGCCCTCCACCAGCGTGAACATGGCGTTGGTCTGGTTGGGCAGCCCGGACTCCCGGACCACCCGCACGGCCTCGGCGACGGCCGCCGCCACGCCGTCGGACTCCCCGCCGAGCGGGCTGACGCTGAACGCGACGAGCACAGTTCCCTCCTCCTGGTCGGGTACCCACTGGTAGCTTCGGCGGCATGTCGTCCCAACCGCTGCCGTTCGACCCCATCGCGCGCGCCGCCGAGCTGTGGGAGAAGCGGATCGGACCGTCGACGGCGATGGCGGCGGTCACGAGCGTCATGCGAGTACAGCAGATCATCCAGTCCTCGGTGGACTCCGCCCTCAAGCCGCACGGTCTGACCTTCGCCCGGTTCGAAGCCCTCGTCCTGCTGACGTTCTCGCGCACCGGCAGCCTGCCCATGCGGGTCATGGGCGAACGGCTCCAACTGCACCCCACCAGCGTGACCAACATCGTGGACCGCCTGGAGGCCGACGGCCTGGTCCGCCGCAACCCGCACCCCACCGACCGCCGCACCACGCTGGTGGAGATCACCGAGGCCGGCCACGCCCGGCGCGAGGCGGCGACGGAGGCGGTCACGGAGGTCGAGTTCGGCCTGCGCGGCCTGACCGACCGGCAGACCGAGCAGCTCACCGACCTGCTGGCGAAGGTCCGCCGCGCGGTCGGCGACTTCGAGGACTAATCCGCTCGACCAGGGCGTGTGCCGTGGGCCACGCTGTCGGCCGTGCGAACCGTGATCGCTTGGGTGACGGCCGGTGGCCGGCACGTGCACACCGTGCCGGAGTTCACCGTGGACAGCCCGTGGTGGAACGACGTGGAGCCGGTGACCGCCCACCTCGACCGGCTGCTGGGCGTTCCGACGCACGTCCTGCGCCTGGTCTCGGCCACCGGAACGGGCATGCGCGACGGGACCGTGACCTACCAGGTCGAGGCGGACTGGCCCGACCCGTCCACTGTGGACCCGATCGACTTCCCCGACGACCCGCTGCGCCTGCCGTGGGCGCGCCCCGGAGGCCCCGCCGCGCTGCTCGCGTGGGCGGACGGGCACGTGCGGCGCGTCGAGCCCGCCGTGCAGGTCAAGACGTGGAACCTGTCGTGCCTGTTCCGCCTGCGCACGAAGGCGGGGGTGGTGTGGGCCAAGGAGGTGCCGCCGTTCCTGGCGCCTGAGGGGCCGGTGCTCGACCTGGTGCGGTCGGCGGACCCGTCGCTCGCACCCACCGTGCTGGCCGCCGAGGGGCACCGGATCCTGCTGGAGGACGCCCCCGGCACCGACTGCTGGTCACCGACGCCGGAGATCGTCCAGGACTTCGTGCCCCGGTGGGTGGCCATGCAGAACGCCCTGGCCGGCCCCGCCCGGCTGCGTCGGCGCGGCGTGGAGGTGCCGTCGTTCGGCCTGCCGGACACCCTGCTGCACGGCGACTTCCACCCGGGCAACTGGCGGTCCGGCGGTGCCGTGCTGGACTGGGCCGAGGCGCACTGGGGCCACCCGGCGCTGGACGCGGCGAAGCTGATCGACTTCGTGGACCCGTCCCTGGCGCCGCTGGTCACGGAGGTGTGGTGCGGGTCGTGGCTGACCCACCGCCCCGACAGCAACCCAGCCGCTGCCCTGGCCCACGCCCGCCCCGCCGCGCACCTCCTGGCGGCACGCGTCTACCAGGAGTTCCTCGACAACATCGAGGAGAGCGAACGCGTCTACCACCGGGGCGACCCCGAGGAGCACCTCGCGCTCGCCCAGTCGCTGTCCCGGTCGCCGGCTCAATCCTTGGCGGACTCGACCTCGACGGCCTGACCCTCGTCGCTGAGCTTGCCGTTCTTCGCCGCCCACCGCTCGAAGACCACGGTGCCGAAGGGCGGGATGCTCGCGACGAGCGCCCAGATGGTCGTGGCCCGGTTCCAGCGGTGGGCCAGCATCAGGGTGACGAGCACGTAGCCGACGAAGATGACCCCGTGGATCGGCCCGAAGACCTTCACGCCGATCTCGTTGCCGACGACGACGTACTTGAAGAACATGCCGATCAGCAGACCGGCCCAGGACACGGCCTCGGCAAGCGCGAAGAGGCGGAAACGGCCAACGGGGCTGCTTAGCATGTCACCCATTGTGGTGAGTGATCCCAGTCACCTGTCCGTTGGGTCCGTTTTTGTCGGTCCCCCCTGGGAAAATGGTGATCGGGGGCCGGCGGCCGGCCCCCGATCACACGGCCGACCCTCGATCACCTCGCGGCCCTCGATCACCCGGCAAGCCCGAAGCACCAGCCGCCAGGCACCTCACACCCGGCACCACCGCGCCGCCCGCAGCCCTCGCCCCGCCACAACCCTTCGCACGGCTCGGCGACCCCCGCCCGGCACAGCAGCGCAAGCCAATACGCGGTGGGAGCGATGGCAGCCAGTCCGGCGGGCGGCTCGGAAGCGGTCGGCGGGCGATCACCAGCCCCGGCCACGCCAGGCCGCAGCGGGCACGCCACCCCAGACCCCGCACTGCGGCCTCATCGCGCCCAGTTGCCGGCCCTCCGCCAGCCCCACCCTTCGGCGCCGGTACCAGCCCTCGGTTGCCGCCCCCGAAACCCTCAGTGGCCAGCCGCAACCCGACCCCCGGTCGCCGCGCAAGAGCGAGATCGGCACCCGACTGGCGGCCTCCGGCCCCCGTCTCCATTGTCCCACCGGACACCGACAAAAACGGGGCGGCGGGCGGGCAGGAGCGGCCCGACCACCGCCCGGCTCAGTCCTCCCAGCGGAACACGCGGGCCGCGATGAAGCCGACCACCAGGGTGAACCCGATCAGCACCGCCGACGGCACCAGCAGCGCCTCCACGCCCTTGCCCCGCACCAGCACGTCCAGCATGCCGTCGTTCATGTGCCGCAGCGGGAACACGTTCGACACCACCTGCAACCACCCCGGCGCCTTCTCCAGCGGGAAGAACGTGCCCGACAGGAACGCCATCGGCATGATGACGACGTTCGCCGCACCGCTCGCCGCCTCCTCGGTCTTGCAGAACGCCCCGACCAGCATCCCGACCGCGAAGAACGCCGTGGTTCCTAGCACGAGCAACGGCAGCGCCAGCCACCACGAACCGGTCAACTGCAACCCGAACGGCGGCGTCAGCGCGACCGCCACGAACACGACGCCCTGCGCGACGGCCGTCCCGATGCTCACCAGGATCCGCGACGACAGCACGGCGGTCGGACCGACCGGTGCCAAGCGGATGCGCCGCAGCACCTGCTTCTTGCGCCACGACACCAAGGTCAGCGCCGCCCCGAACACACCGGAGATCGACACGGCCCACGACAGGATCCCGGGCGTCAGGAACTGGATCGGCTTCAGCGACGCGTCCTCGACCGGCTTCGCCGCGAAGGTGAACGCCGGCGCAACGCCCGTGGCCGCGAGGTTCACCTTGTCCACCGTGCCCGACACGATGCCCAGCACGGTCTGCGCACGGGTCTGGTCGCTGGCCGCGAAGGTCAGTTCCACCGTGCCGCCGCGGGCGACGATCACAGCCGGCAGGTCGCCGTCGTCGACCTTCCGGCGGGCGGCGTCGAAGTCGTCGTACCGTTCGATCTCCAACGCGCCCGACTCGGACAGCGCGCTGACCACCGGGCCGTCGCCGACGACGGCGACCTTGGTCTTCTCCGCGCCGGAGTCCCGGAACAGCAGGCCGAACACGACCAGGAACATCAGGGGGAAGACGAAGACGAAGAACAGGGTCATCCGGTCGCGCAGGAAGCCCTTCACCATCGCCGTGGACAGGCTCTTGAACGCGCTCATGCCCGGTACTCCCGACCGGTCAGGTGGAGGAACACGTCCTCCAGGGTCGCCGTGCGGACCTGCAAGCCGTCGAGCGTGCCGCGCTCGGCCAGGGCGGACAGCACCGGTGCAGGGCGGCGGGTCGCGATGGTCAGCGACACCTCGTCCTCCTGCACCTGCTCGACGCCGGTGATGGCGCGGGCGTCGTCGGCGTTCAGCGTGCCGCGTTGGAGGACGACGTGCGTGGGCGCGTCGAGGCCGCGGACCAGGGTCGCCGGGGCGTCCATCGCGAGGATGCGCCCGCGGTCCATGATCGCCACCCGGTCGCAGAGGATCTCGGCCTCGTCCAGGTAGTGCGTGGTGTAGACGATGGTCTTGCCGCGCTGCTGGATCGCGCGCAGCACGTCCCACAGGTTGCGCCGTGCCTGCGGGTCCAGTGCGGCCGTGGGCTCGTCGAGGAACACGATGTCCGGGTCGTGCACGAGCGCGCACGCGATGGACAGCCGCTGCCGCTGACCGCCGGACAGCTTGTTCTCCTGGACGTTCGCCTTGTCGGTGAGGCCGACCAGCTCCAGCATCTCGGCCGCGCGCGAGGCGGGCACGCCGTAGAGCGAGCCGAACGTCTCCAACTGCTCCTTGGCGGTGAGCTTCTCGAAGAAGCTGGACGCCTGGAGCTGCACCCCGATCCGGGGAAGCAGGGCGGGGTTGCGCGGCCACGGGTCCTCGTCGAGCAGGCGCACGCGGCCGGAGTCGGCCTTGCGCAGCCCTTCGACGATCTCCAGCGTGGTCGTCTTGCCCGCCCCGTTCGGGCCGAGGATGCCGAAGAACTCGCCCTCGGCGACGGTGAACGACACCCCGTCCACCGCCTGGAGGTCGCCGTAGTTTTTGCGGATGTCGCTGACGACGACCGCCGCTCTCTCCCCAGTCATGCGGGGAACCGTAGAGCCGCCGAACGATTCCCACGACGGTTTCCGGTGCGGTCGCCACCAAAGTAGATCGGTCCGCAATGCTTTCGTATGACGGCCCTCGCGCTGCGCGGTCAGCCGCCCGCGCACGGTGACGGCGGCGGCGTTCCCCACGTGGCCTCGGCCGGGTCGTCGGTGAGCACGACGTCCAGCACCGCACCGCCGACCAACCGCTCGAAGTCCACCCACGCTTCGTCTTGTGGCGAGCCGTTCACCGCCATGCCCTTGACGTACTGGAGCTTGGCCAGGTCGACGCCCGGCGCGCTGATCGTGAGCACACCGCCATCACGCAGGTGGATGGTCGACTTCGGGAAGCGCGGGGCGTGCAGGAGGAACTGACCGGTGCCGGGCGTCGCCGGGTAGAGGCCGAGGGCGCTGAAGACGTACCACGCCGACATCGTGCCGAGGTCGTCGTTGCCGGTGACCCCGTTGGGCGCGTTGACGAACAGCGTCTGGGCGGCGCGGTTGACCGCCGAGGTCTTCCAGGGCTGGCCGATCAGCACGTACATCCAGGGCGCGTGCAGGTCGGGTTCGTTGTTCGGGTTGTAGCGGTACTGGTTGTAGTAGTTGTACGGGCCGACGACCCACTTCTCGCGGACCGTCCGCGCGGGATCGGCCACCAGGTCGTCGTAGGCGAAGAAGTCGTCCAGCCGGGCCGCCGCCTCCTCCCTGCCGCCCAACAACTCCACCAGCCCGGGGACGTCCTGCTGGACCAGCCACTGGTACTGCCACGCCGTGCCCTCGTGGAACCCGTCCTGCCCCTGCGGCGTGAACTCCGCCAGCCACCGGCCGTCGGCGGTCTTGGGCCGCGGGAACCCGGTGAAGCCGCGATCGGCGACCGTCCCGTCCCACAGCGTCCGGTAGTTCCGCCCGCGCCGGCGGAGGACCGCCGCGTCGTCCTCGTGCCCCAACGCCTCCGCCATGATCGACAGTGAGGCGTCGGCCAGCGCGTACTCGAACGTGGCGGACGCGCCGTGGTGCGGGTCCACGTCCTGGCCCTTCTTGCGGTAGCGGGGGTCGAACTGCACGAACCCGTTGGCCAGGTAGGACTCCACACCCGCACGGCCTTCGAACGGCGAGGAGGCGGGCGGCAACTGCGTGGCGTTTTGGAGCAACGCGCGGTAGGCCTGCTCCTCCAGCCCTTCCAGCGCGCCGAACCGCCACAGGTCCACCAGGAAGGGCGTGACCGGGTCGCCGGTCATCGTGTTCGTCTCCTGGTTCGCGTAGGCCCACCGGGGCAGCCAACCCCCTTGCTCGTGCACCGCGAGCAGTGACCGGGCGATGTCACGGGCACGCTCGGGACGCAGCAGGGCAAGGAGTTGGTTGTGGGCGCGATAGGTGTCCCACAGGGAGAAGTACTCGTAGTACGTCCAGCCGTCGGCGGTGTGGACCCGATCGTCGAACCCCCGGTACCGGCCGTCGATGTCGTTGCCCGTCAACGGTTGCAGCAACACGTGGTAGAGCGCCGTGTAGAAGACGGTCGCGTCGTCCGAAGACACGGTCTCGACCTCCACCGACGACAACTCGGCCCGCCACGCGTCCTGCGCGGCCCGCCGCAGCTCGTCGAACGACTTGCCCCGCGCCTCGACCAGGTTCCGGGCCGCGCCCTCCGCGTCGACGTGCGACAACGCGGTGGCAACGGTGACCGGCCCTTCCGCGAACGTCACCCACTGGCCCCGCAGCCCCGCGCCACCCGAGGCACCACCCCAGTTCCCGGTCTTGACGAACGGCCGGTCGAAGGTGGTCCTGAAGTACGTCGTGTAGGGCTTGCCGCCGCAGAACGCCTGGGACGTCACCGTTCCGGCCAGCGTCCGGTCGTCCACGACCTCGATGGAGCTGGCGAACACCGGTTCCTTGTCGTTGGCCTGCCCCACGTTGACCAACACGTGTGGCGTGACCCCGGCGGGGAAGGCGAACCGCTCGACCCCGGTCCGCAGGGTCGCGGTGCTCTCCACCGTGATCCCGCCGTCCAGCCGAACGCGGTAGTACCCGGCTTCGCCCACCTCGCCGTCGTGGCTGTACCGGGCCCCGTAACGACGGTGGTCGAACACCCGGGGCAACCCGGCGACCGGCAACACCGACACCAGCCCGCCCTGCTCCCAACACCCGGCCCCGGACAGGAAGAAGTGCCCGAACCCCCGGATGACGGCATCGTCGTACCGGTACCCGGCGTAGTGCGACCCGATGGGGCTCGACTGCGCCATGCCGAACGGCACAGCCGCCCCAGGAAAGGTGTTCCCGTCGTCCTTGGTCCCGATGAACGTGTTGACGGCCCGCACGACATCCCTGGTCACACTCCCACCCTAGGCCGACCTCGGCGCGAGTGCGCCTACCCTTGAGGTGGTGTCACCCGGATCGGATTTCCTCCTCCTCGACCCCGCCGACGCACCTCCGCGCGGCCTCGCGGACTGGTTGGCGGACCGGTTGCGGGTGGCGATCGCCGAGGGTCGGCTGCCGGTCGGTGGCACGCTGCCCGCGACCCGCACGTTGGCCACCGAACTCGGCGTCTCGCGCGGAGTGGTGACCGAGGCGTACCGGCGGCTCGCCGAAGAGGGCCACGTGACCGGCCGAGGACGGGTGGGGACGGTGGTCACCTCGGTGCCCGCCACCCCGACCACACGCACCGCTCACCAAACCACCGCACCGGTCTTCCCCACCACGCCCGGAGCCGACGTCTTCGACGTGGTGCGGGAAGCCCCCGCACGAATCGACCTCTCCCCCGGCGTGCCCGACCTCACCGCCTTCCCGCGCGCCGCCTGGCTCCGCGCCGAACGATCCGTGCTCTCCCACCTCTCCTCCGTCGAATTCGGCTACGGCGACCCCCACGGCACCCCCGCGCTCAGGGCAGCCGTCACCCGCTGGCTGGCCCGAACCCGCGGAATCGTCGCGGACCCCGACGAAGTGGTCGTCGTGACGGGAGTGGCGCAAGCGCTCGCCCTGCTCGCCGAAGCCCTGCTGGACGCCGGGATCGACCAACTGGCCGTCGAGGACCCTGGCTCCCTCGGCGTCCGCCAGCACCTCAACCACCACGGCCTGGCCACCCCGCCCGTGCCGGTCGACGACCAGGGCCTCGTCGTCGCCGATCTCCACACCCGAGCGGTCTTCGTGACCCCTGCCCACCAGTTCCCCACCGGCGTCGTGCTCTCCCCGGACCGCCGCCGAGAACTGGACAGGTGGGGTGGTCTGATCGTGGAGGACGACTACGACGCCGAACACCGCTACGACCGCTCACCGACCCCGGCCCTGAAAGCCGCGCTGCCCGACCGGGTCTGCTACGCGGGCAGCGTGTCCAAGCTGCTGGCACCGGCCCTGCGCACGGGCTGGCTGCTGGTGCCCGCCCGCCACCGGGACGCCATCGTGGCCGCCAAGCGGTTCGCCGACCTCGGCAGCACCGCCCTTCCCCAACTTGTGCTGGCCGAGCTGATGGACTCCGGCGAGCTGGAGAAGCACCTGCGCCTGTTGCGCCGCCGCCACGTCCGCCGCCGGGACGCGATGACCCGGGCCATCGCCGAGCACCTGCCCGGCGCGCGCGTGCACGGCGTGGCCGCCGGCCTCTACCTCACGATCACCCTCCCGGGCGACGTCTCGGACACCGACCTCGCCGCCGCCGCGCTGCACCTCGGCGTCAAGGCCCAACCCCTGTCCTGGCACGCCCAACGCCCCACCCGGCCCGGATTGGTCCTCGGCTACGCGGCCAACCCGGGCTCCGTCCTCACCGAGGGCATCGCGACGATCGCGGAAGCCCTACGCGAGCTCCGCTAGCCGCCGCAGCTCCTCGTGCGCCCCGAACGCCCCCGCCCGCGCGCGACCGGTCCGCAGGTCCACCAGGTGCCCCAACTCGGCCACGACCACGCTCAAGGGCGGCCCGCTGGCCGTGACGTCCTGGTCCTCCCCCGCCTGCGCCTCCAGGAACGGCTTCACCAAACGCCCGTGGTGCAGGGCATAGGCCGCGCCATGCGCTCGACACACCTCCAAGAACAACCCGGCGTGCCGGGGCTCCCGCAAGAACCGACCCATCAACGGCTCCGCGACCACCGCCCGCCGCAGCCGGACCTGGTGGTCCGGCGGCACGAAAGGCACCTTCTCCGCCACGACCCGCTGGTAGAACGGGTCGTCGGCCCGGCACAACCCCAGCAGCAGGTCGATCTCGTTCACCGCCGCGAAGTCCCCGGCGTTCACCCCCCGGTACACCTGCCCGCCCACCCGGTGCGGCCGGAAGTAGGGCCGTATCACCAGGTAGAACCGCCGCCGGTCGACGGTGTCGGCCAGGACCCGGTTGGCCGTCATCACGTCCTCCAGCGCCCGCCGGGCCTCCCGCAGCAACCCCTCCACCACGGGACCGTCGACGCCCATGTCCGCGACCAGCCGCAACGCGTGCGCCGCGCGTTCGTACCCGACCACCGCCACCCCGTTCTGCCGCACGAACACCTGCTCGTCCGGCAACGAGGTGAACGTCCGGAACCCGTGCAGGCTCTGGTGCGCGAACACGTACCGCGGCGCGACGCCGAGGGACGTGCCGAGCCGGGTCGCCAGCGCCCACGCCGGGGCCAGCACCTCCTCGTCCTCGACCTGGTGCCGCGCGCACGCCGCCAGGTACATCCCCACCGACCCCAGCAGCCGGTACGGGTCGCCGCCGATCCCGGGCAGCCGCTTGGCCCCCTCGTGCAGCACCTGCTCCTGCCCCAGGTCCGGCACGTGCTCCTGCCCGGCCGCGAAGTACGCCTCCTCGAACACCGTGTTGAGCCGCACGAACTCCTCGTCCAGCCACCGCTCGAACTCCGTCATGACCGCCATGCTGCGCGGCGGCCACGACGGGGTTCCAGGTCCATTCCCGGCGATCCGAACAGGTCCAAAAACCTGAACGGGTCCAAACCGTTCAGGCGAGCCCGATGGCGAACACGTGGAACGTGCCGCCGGTGACCGAGGCAGGCAGGGTCACCGACCGGATCGGCTTGTTCTCAACGGGGATCGGCGCGGTGGCGAACACGAACACCTTGAGCTGCTGCGCCTCGCCGCTGGTGTTGTTGCGGTACGGCGTGGTCACAACGATCCGGTTGTCGAACGACGGTGGCGTGGACGGGTTGCCACCTAACGCCCAGTCGGAGAACCCGACCTCGGCCGTCTGCGTGCTGCCGTCCGCGTAGGTGACGGTGAGCCGCCCCGACGACCGGCCGCCCGCGCCGCTGCCCAGCAGGCCCAGCTTGGTGCCGGTGCCGTTCACGGTCACGGTCTGGCCGGTGGCGTTGACGTTGTCCGGCTCCCCGACCGGCGAGGTCGGCCAGGTGTAGGTGATCCCATCGGATTGGAGGGCCGCTCCGGGCGTCACGCCCTGTTCCGCCAGCGCCTTGCGCGAGTAGCTCCACCCGCCGCCGTCGAAGTTGCCGATGGCCTGGTCGTCATCGGGTGAGGTGCCGACGTTGTTGAAGGCCGCCCGCAGGCTGCCCGGTTCGGCGACCAGCACCGAGATCGTGCTGCGCTGGCCGTTGCCGAACTGCACCGGCACGCGGTGGGTCTGCTCGGGGGCGTTCGCGGCCACCGCCACGGTCACGGCCTGCCCGGCCTTCTCCCCCGGCGGCACGGTCACCTCACCGCTCGACGGCGTGAGGGTGATCCCGGCCGGCGGCTGGGCGGTCCAGGTCACCTTGCCGCCACGGCCGGAGAAGTCCTGCGCGCCCACGGTCACCGTGCCGCTGCCGCCGGCGGGCAGCACCAGCCGACCGGGCTCGACGTAGGACTGCTGGGCGATCTCGCCGTCCCGGAACGACGGCGGCGCGTCCGAAGGCCCGGTACCCCACGACGTCGGGGTGGCGGACAGCCCGAACTCCAACGTGCCGCCGTTCGCCACGAACGACTCCGGCAGCCACGTCCGGGTCTGCGCACGCCCGTCGAGCGCCAAGCTCGACACGTACCTGCCCTCGCCGGAGGCCTTGATGACGATCGGCTTGCCACCCGGCCGGGTGATGGTGACCTGCGGGAACAGCGGGCTGTTGACAGCCAGTTCCGCGCGGCCCGGGATCACCGGGTACAGGCCCAGCGCCGCCCACACGTACCACGACGACATCTGGCCGAGGTCGTCGTTGCCCATCAACCCGTTCGGACCGGGACCGAACAGCTCGTCCACCGCCTTGCGCACCACCGCCTGCGTCTTGTCGGGCGCGCCGGCCCAGTTGTAGAGCCAGAGCGTGTGCATGATCGGTTCGTTGCCCAGGAACGCGTGCGGCTCGTGCGGGCCGGCGTTGAGCTTGGCGAAGAAGAAGTCCAGCCGCTCGCGGACCTTCGCGTCGCCGCCCATCGCAGTGAACAGACCGCGCGCGTTGTACGGGACCATCCACGTGTACTGGGCGGCGTTGCCCTCGACCCACGTGTCGGGGTTGCCCGGCGTGAACGGTTCGACGAACGAGCCGTCCCGGTTGCGCGCCTGGAGGTAGCCGGTGCCGGGGTTGTAGAGGTTCTGCCAGTACTGGGCGCGTTTCATGAACGTCTGCCAGGTCGCGCCGTCGCCGAGGCGGCGGGCCAGTTCGGCGATGGCGAAGTCGGCGGTCGTGTACTCCAGGGTCGTGGCGGGCGGACCCCAGACGTTGCGCGCGCCGATCGGGACGTAACCCAGGTCCATGTACTCGGTCAGGCCGGGGCGTTCCTCGTAGCCCTGGGTCGGTTGGGTGGCGCCGCGCAGCATCGAGAGGAGGGCTTTGGAGGCGTCGAAGTCCTTGGCGCCGAAGGCGTACGCGCTGGACACCATGACGTGGTACGGGTCGCCGACCATGACGCCGGTGTAGCCGTTGGCCACGGTCCAGCGGTCCCAACTGCCGCCCTGTTCGGCGAACAGCATCATGGACCGGACCATGTCCGAAGATTCTTTCGGTGCCAGCAAGGAGAGCAGTTGCATCTCCGAGCGGTAGACGTCCCAGCCGGAGAAGTTCGTGTAGACGGCATGGCCGCGTTCGGCGGTGTGGATGCGCCCGTCGAAGCCCGGGTAGCGGCCGTCCACGTCGGAGAACACGTTGGGCTGCAACAAGGAGTGGTAGAGCGCGGTGTAGAACGTGGTGCGCTGCGCGTCCGTGCCGCCGGTGACCTGGACCTGGCCGAGCCGCTCGTTCCAGGCCTTGCGGGCGGCGGAGTGGACCGCGTCGAAGGACTTGCCGACGTTCTCCGCACGCAGGTTCCGCTTGGCGCCGTCGATCGAGACGAACGACAGGCCGACGCGCATGGTCACGTCCGGGTCGTCGAAGGTGACGTACGCGCCGGAGCCGGGGCCGGACACCGTGGTGTCCTGGGCGGCGAGCGTGCGCTTCTGCTCGACGGTCTTCGGCGCGTCACCGGTGTCGCGGACGCCCGAGCCGCCGCGTTCGGCCGTCCGGCCGGGCGTCACCGCCCCGTTCTTCCACGTGCCGAGGGACCCGAATGGCTGGTCGAACTGGGCGTGGAAGTACACCCGGTAGCGGTGGTCCGCGCCGCAGAACCGGCCGCTGGTGGCCCAGCCGCTGATGGTGTTCGTGCCGATGGTGACCTCGGCGTCGTCGGTGCCCGAGATCGAGCCGGACGTGTTGACCAGCAACGTCGAGGTCGCCCCGCCGGGGTACGCCAGGCGGGCGACGCCGGTGCGCTGGGTGACGGTCAGCTCGACCTCCGCCCCGCTGTCGAGGGTCACGCCGTAGTAGCCCGGCGTGGCGGACTCGTTGGCGTGCGAGAACGTCGAGACGTACCGCGCGGGGTCGGTCGCCGGTGACGTGGTGACCTCGCCGACGAACGGCATGATCGGGATGTCCTGGTAGGTCGAGCAGCCCGCGCCGGACAGGTGCGTCAGGCTGAACCCCTTGATCCGGTTGTCCGGGTAGTGGTACCCGCCGTGCTGGCGGGTGACGGTGTCCGGGCTCCACTGCACCATCCCGAACGGCACGTCCGCGCCCGGGAAGTTGTTGCCCGCGCCGCCGCCGGTGCCGTGGTCGGGACCACCCGGCTGGGTGCCGACGAACGGGTTCACCCACCTCGCCGGGTCGTCCGACTGGGCTTGGGCGGCCACCGGATGGACCACCGCGAGTGCTACGGCCGCCACCGCGACCAGTGCCGTCTTCACGAGACCTCCTCGGTTGACAACGCTGTCCAGGGCATCCAGTAACCGGATCATCGCGGAGCGTGTCATAGGCGCGTCAAGGCTGCTCGCGGGTGTTGTCTCGTTCAAGACAGATTGGCTCATTGACATCAGCGGGGCGCGGGTGTGTGATTCGCGCACTATGACAACGTTGTCCGCAGCCACCGGCCGCAAGGTGCGCCGCGCCACGATGAACGACGTGGCGCGGCTGGCCGGCGTCAGCATCAAGACGGTCTCGCGCGTGGTGAACGACGAGGCCGGCGTGCACCCCACGACCGCGGAGCGGGTGCTCGCGGCGATCGACCAGCTGGGCTTCCGGCGCAACCTGAGCGCGCGCAACCTGCGTCGCGGCTCGTCGACCGGCACGGTCGGCCTGGTGCTGGAGGACGTGGGCAACCCGTTCTACTCGGGCGTGACGCGGGCGGTCGAGGAGGTCTCGCGGCTGCGCGGGCGGCAGGTCATCACCGGCTCGTCGGACGAGGACCCGGTGCGGGAGCGCGAGCTGGCGCTGGAGTTCTGCTCGCGCCGGGTGGACGGGCTGCTGATCGTGCCCGCCGGGTTGCAGCACGCGTACCTGGTCCCGGAGATGCACGCGGGGACGCCCGTGGTGTTCCTGGACCGACCGGCGGGCGACGTCGTGGCCGACACCGTGCTGGTGGACAACGTCGGCGGCACCACCGAGGCCGTGCGGCACCTGGCGTCCTTCGGGCACCGGCGGATCGCGTTCCTGGGTGACGCGCCGGACATCTTCACCGCCAACGAGCGCCTGCGCGGCTACCGCGAGGGGTGCCTCCAAGCGGGCATCGGGTTCCACGAGTCGCTGGTGGTGATGGGTCCGCACGACGAAGCGTCGGTGCGCAAGGCGTTGCACGGCTTGACTTCCAGCGCCGACCCGGCCACCGCCGTGGTCACCGGCAACAACCGGATCACCGTGCACGCGCTGCGGGCGCTCGCCGGGTCCGCGCACCGGCCCGCGCTGGTCGGCTTCGACGACTTCGAGCTCGCGGACCTGCTCTCCCCGCCCGTGAGCGTGATCGCGCACGACGCGAGCGCGCTGGGCAAGGCAGCGGCGGACCTGCTGTACGCGCGCCTGGACGGCGACGGGTCACCGCCCCGCCGCGTGGTGCTGCCGGTGCGGCTGGTGGCCCGAGGATCAGGGGAGGTGCGGGTGTGACACGACCTGTCGACCTGCCGGTCAACCAGCCCCGCCAGTTCTACCGGGGCGGTGCGGCGATCGCGGCGCTGCGCGGCGAGCCCGAGGCGGACTACGGCCCGGAGGACTGGGTGGCGTCCACGACCACCCTGTTCGGCCGCGACCCCGACGGCCTGACCCGGCTGCCCGACGGGCGGTGGCTGCGCGACGCCGTGCGCGCGGATCCCTTGTCGTGGCTGGGTCCCGTGCACGTGGCGGAGTTCGGCGCGGACACCGCGCTGCTGGTCAAGCTGCTCGACGCGGGGCAGCGGCTGCCGGTGCACTGCCACCCGTCCAACGCTTTCGCCGCGCGGCATCTGGACTGCCGGCACGGCAAGACCGAGGCGTGGATCGTGGTCGGCACGTCCAGTCCCGATCCCTTGGTGTACATCGGTTTCCGCGAGGACGTTCCCGCGGCTGTTGTGGACGGATGGGTGTCCACTCAGGACTCCTCTGCGATGCTCGATGCGCTGAACCCCGTCTCGGTGCAGCCCGGTGACACGGTGTTCGTGCCCGCCGGTGTGCCGCACGCGATTGGCGAAGGTGTGTTCATCGTCGAACTCCAGCAGCCGACGGACTTCTCGGTGACCTTGGAGTGGCGCGGTTTCCTGGACAACCCCGAGGCCTGGCACCTGGGGCTCGGGCAGGACACCGCGCTGGAGTGCGTGGAGCGGTCGGCGCAGCGCGTGGAGGACCTCGTGCTGCGGACGGGGACGTCTTCGTCGGCGAACCTGCTGGGCGCGCAGGCGGACCCGTTCTTCCGGGCCGACCGGCTGCACGTGTCCGGTCGGGCGGTGCTGGAGGAGTCGTTCGCCGTGCTCGTGGTGCTGGAGGGCGAGGGAGCGCTGGACGCCCTGCCACTGCGGCGCGGGAGCACGGTCGTCGTGCCGCACGCCGCCGGCGCGTGCGAGCTGTCCGGCGACCTGGTCGTCGTGCGGTGCCGGCCACCCCTGCTGTCGTGACCACCCTTCGGGAGGCGACATGGCCCAACCCCTGCTGGACGCCCGTGACCTGGTGAAGCACTACGGCAGCGTGGAGGCGCTGCGCGGTGCGTCGTTCACCGCGGACGCGGGCGAGGTCGTGGCCCTGATCGGGGACAACGGCGCCGGCAAGTCCACGCTGGTCAAGTGCCTGTCCGGGGTCGAGCAGCCGGACACGGGCACGATCACGTTCGACGGGCGGGCGATCGCGCTGCCCTCGCCGGTGGCCGCGCGGTCGCTGGGCATCGAGACGGTGTACCAGGACCTGGCCGTGGCCCCGGACCTCGACCCGGCCGCGAACCTGTACCTGGGTCGGGAACTGCTCAAACCCGGGCCGTTGGGGTGGTTCGGGGTGCTGGACAAGAAGGAGATGCGGCGGCGTGCCGGGGAGTCGTTCCGCGACCTGGGCGTGACGTTGCAGAGCGTGGACGTGCCGATCGGGGCGTTGTCCGGCGGGCAGCGGCAGAGCGTCGCCGTGGCGCGCAGCGTGGTGTGGGCGAGCCGGTTGGTGTTCATGGACGAGCCCACCGCCGCTTTGGGCGTCGTGCAGCGGGAACGCGTGCTGGACGTGGTGAAGCGGGTCCGGGACCAGGGCATGGCGGTCGTGCTGATCAGCCACAACATGCCCGAGGTGCTGGCCGTGGCCGACCGGGTCGAGGTGCTGCGCCTGGGCAGGCGGGTGGCCCGGTTCCGGGCGGCGGACACCACCGTGGAGGAGTTGGTCGGCGCGATGACCGGCGCCCTGTCACAGGAGGACGCATGACCGACCGCACCCTGAAGCAACGCTTGTTCGGCGCGAACACCCTGTGGATCGGGCTGGTGCTGCTGGGCCTGATCGCCGTCTTCGGCGCGCTGCGCCCCGACGCGGTCCTGACGACGTTCACGTTGCAGACCACCCTGGTGGAGACGTCCGTCCTCCTGGTTCTCAGCGTCGGCATGACCTACGTGATCATCACTGCGGGCATCGACCTGTCGGTCGGGTCGGTTCTGGTGTTCTCCGGGGTCACGTCCGCCATGACCATGAACGCCCTCAACGACGGCAACGCCACCAACGCCGGCTGGGGCACTGTCCTCATCGGACTCGTGGTGGCCCTGGTCTCCGGCGCGGCTTGGGGGTTGCTCAACGGCGTCCTGATCGCCAGGACCGGGATTCCCCCGCTGATCGTCACGCTGGGTTCGTTCGGCGCGGCCCTGGGGGCGGGGCAGTTGATCTCCAACGGCTCCAACGTGTCGGGCGTGCCGAACGTGCTCAGCAACAGCCTCGGCACCGGCACGTGGTTCGGGGTTCCGAACCTGGTCCTGCTGGCGGCCGTCGTGACGGCGATCGGCGCGCTGGCCCTGGCCACCACGCGGTTCGGCCGCTACACCTACGCGATCGGCTCCAACGAGGAGGCGGCGCGAAGGGTCGGCATCGGCGTCACCGGCCACTTGATCAAGGTGTACCTGCTCGCGGGCACCCTGGCGGGTCTGGCGGGTTTCATGGCGCTCGCGTACTTCCGGGTCGCGTCCATCACCGGGCACGACACGGACAACCTCAACGCCATCGCGGGTGTCGTGCTCGGCGGCACCAGCCTGTTCGGTGGCACCGGTTCGGTCGTCGGCACGGTGCTGGGCGTGTTCATCCCGGCCGTGCTGCGCAAGGGTTTCGTGATCGTCGGCGTGAACGTGTACTGGCAGCCCATCGCCGTGGCCCTGGTGCTGGTGGCAGCGGTGTGGTTCGACCAGTCACGACGAAGGGCGCGCAATCAACGCTAGGCGAAAGGTGCGGGAGAACATGTCAACGAGGACAGTTGCCCTGCTCGGGGCGGCCCTGCTGCTCACCGCGTGCGGCGGCGGTGGCCAGATCGGCGATACGGGGAACTCCGGGAACACCAAGAAGATGGTCCTGATCCCCGGCGTCGCCGCCGAACCCTTCTACATCTCGATGGAGTGCGGCTTCCGCGAGGCGGCCAAGGCCAAGGGCTACGAGGTCGACGTCCAGGCCCCGACCAAGTTCGACTCCACCCTGCAAACCCCGATCGTCACCGGCGTACTCGCGAACAAGCCGGGCGCGGTCCTCATCGCCCCCACGGACGACAAGGCGATGGCCGGCCCGATGAAGCAGCTGAAGGACGCCGGCATCAAGGTCGTCGAGGTGGACACCAAGCTGGAGGACACCTCCATCGCGGTCTCGACGGTGTCCTCGAACAACGAACAGGGCGGCCAACTGGCCGCACAGACCCTGGCCAAGCTGGTGGGTGGCAAGTCCGGCTCGGTGCTCGTCCTGAACACCAAGGCCGGCACGTCGACCACGGACGCACGGGCGAAGGGCTTCGAGGAAGAGATCAAGAAGTTCCCGAACCTGAAGTACGTGGGCCAGCAGTACACCGACAACGAACCCGACCAGGCCGCCTCAAAGGTAACCGCAACCCTTGCCGCCAACCCCGACCTGGTAGGCGTCTTCGCCACCAACCTGAACACCGGCGAGGGCGCGGCAACGGGGTTGCGCAACGCCGGCAAGACGGGCGCGGTGAACCTGGTGGGCTTCGACGCCAGCCCCAAGCAGGTGGAGGACTTGCGGGCGGGCGCGGTACAGGCGTTGATCGCTCAGGACCCGGCGACCATCGGGAAGACGGGTGTCGAGCAGGCGATCGCGGCCTTGGAGGGCGGAACCGTCAAGCGGGACATCGAGACCGACCTGGTCGCCCTGACCAAGGCCGACATGGACAGCAACCAGAAGTACTTCTACAAGCAAAAGTGCTGAACCCCGCGCTGTTTCCATCCTTGGCGGTCTGCCTGCCGGCGAGGCTCTTTTACGCTCTTCAAGATCTTTGAACGCGACGCTTCGCTCTCAAGCTGAACGCGCTTCGCGCTCTGAAGATGAAAAGAAGCGCTCGCCGCGCGGCAGGCCCCCGGGATGGGAAGGGCGTCGGTTTCTTTCCCCGTCCGGCCTGCCGGAGGCAACCACGCTTGGTCCGTTTGTGCAACCGGTAAAGCGTGGTTGCTCAAACGGACCAAGCGTGGTTGGGCTTCGCCCAGGCCGGACGGGGAAAGAAACCGAGGCCCTTCCCGTGGGCGCTAGCCGCTTCGGCTCGCGCCTTCGGCGCGGAGCATCCCGTGTTTGGGCGAGGAGGGCGCGGCCGGTTTTATAAGCGGTGCGGTCAGGCGTCGAGGTATTTGTTGGCCAGCTCGGAGTATTCCTTCTCCATGTCGTCGGCCAGGTAGGCCACGTACGACCAAGGCACGTCGTGCACGTGATCCCGCATGCCCAACAAGTGCTTCTTAGCCCGAGGCGCGTCGTCCGCCAACGCAAACGCCGCCGCGAACAAGTTGTGCGCCTGCAAAGACCGGGGATGGGCCTTGCCCGGCTTGGCCTCCCACTTGTCCGCCGCCTCGGCGATCTCGTCCCGCACCCGGCTGAAGTAGCGCATCTTCAGAGTCGCGATCTTGAAAGCGCTCCGCGC
The DNA here is from genome assembly GCF_037401995.1 of Saccharothrix sp. CCNWYY140. Taxonomy (NCBI): domain Bacteria; kingdom Bacillati; phylum Actinomycetota; class Actinomycetes; order Pseudonocardiales; family Pseudonocardiaceae; genus Saccharothrix; species Saccharothrix sp. CCNWYY140. The sequence continues at coordinate 43,056 of NZ_JBBEGC010000032.1, read as the reverse complement.
CTGCACCGCGTCCTCGAACTGCTCCAGGAAGATCTCGAAGTGTGCCAACGGCAGCATGGCGACGACCGGGTCGCCGGTCGGGGCCGCGTCGACGCTGCCCTGGGCGAAGGCCATCATCTCCTCCGCCGAGCCGCCCCACTTCGAGGCCAGGATCTGCAACCTCGTCCAGTGGGCGGGGTACAGGGACGGGCATCTGGCTGCGATCTCGCGCCACACCTCGTCCTTCTGGTCCCGGTCGACCTGCAAGCCCAGGCCCGCCGTTTGCAGTTGGGACCACGGCACGGCGTCGTGAGGCAGGAGCTTCGCCGCCTCGTGCAGGGGGCCCACAGCCTTGCGGAGGGTGCCGAAGAAGACCTTGAACCGGTCCTTTCCGACCGTGTCCGCCCGGCCTGAGCCGCGGATGGCCCAGGCCTCGCGGATGAACGCCGTGCCGGCCAGGAGCCACAGGTCCGGGTCCGTGTTCGACTTGGCCAGTTCCAGCAGCTCGTCCGCGTGGCCGATGGCGTGTTCGCCCAGTACCTCCGCGCGCAGTGCCCGGACCTCGGGCTCGTCGCGGCACTCGGCGAGGACGGTCGTGGCCGCCCTCAGGTGGCCCGCGTCCATCTCCTCGGCCGCGATGTCCAGGATCGCGTCGTCGTAGGTGTGGTCCCGCACCACCTCACGGGCCACCGCGGCGGGCCGCTTCCTCCGGAAAATCCCCACCCTGACGACCCTACTTTCCCTCGACGCCGACTGGCCTAAGTCTTTCGTAGACCCGAACGCGAGCCTTTCCGCCGTTGTTTCCCACCCCACCACACCGATGAGGTGGTTGGCACGAAACCCGGAGGGGGAACCATGCGAAGACTGGCAGTGACAGTGTCCGCCGTCCTGCTCGCGGCCGGCTCACCGGCTGTCGCGCAGGCGCAGGCGGACCCGTTGCGCGACCAGGCGATCACCTGGGGTGCGTGCACCGACCTGGACGTCCCGGTGCTGGAGTGCGCCACGTTCACCGCACCGCAGGACTGGCGGGCGCCCGGCAACGGCAAGACGATCACCATCGCGATCAGCCGGCTCAAGGCGCGCAGCGGCAACGCCAAGGGGAGCGTGCTGACCAACCCGGGTGGTCCGGGCGGGCCGGGGCGGACGTTGCCCGCGCTGTACCAGGACCGGGCGAAGCTCGTGCAGGACCTCGACGTGATCGGCATCGACCCGCGCGGCACCGGGGCCAGCACCAACGTCACCTGCGGCGGGTTCGACTTCCTGACGGTCACCGACCCCCGCGACCGCAGCCGCGCCAACGTCGAGCTGCTCTACGACGCCGCCGAGCTCCAGGCCACCGCGTGCCAGGCGAGGTCCGGCCAGTTCGGCACGCTGGTCAACACCGAGCAGACCGTCCGGGACCTGGACCTGCTGCGGCACCTGCTGGGCCGGGACAAGATCAGCTGGATCGGCTACTCCGGCGGCTCGTGGATGGGCGCGTACTACGCCACCTACTTCCCGAACCGGGTGGACAAGTTCGTGCTCGACTCGAACACCGAGTTCACCACCACGTTCCAGGACATCTTCGACGACTTCGCCCGCGGCTTCCAGCGCCGGTTCGAGGTCGACTTCCTGCCGTGGGTGGCCAAGTACGACAGCCTCTACCACCTGGGCACCACCCCCGACGCCGTCCGCGCCGCCTACGAGAAGACCCGGGCGCGACTGGCCGCCAACCCGATCCCGCTGCCCGACGGGCGGATGTTGGACGGGGTGCTGCTGGACCTGGTCCTGGTTCAGGCCCAGTACAGCAAGTGGGCGTTCCCGGACGCGGCGTCACTGCTGTCGCAGCTCGACCAGCAGACGCTGGCGGCGCTCGACGTCCGCTACCCGGACGCGGCCAACGCCACCCTGTACGCCATCACCTGCAACGACACCCGGTTCCGCGGCGGCCGTGAGTACCTGGACCGCGAGGCGCGGGAGCTGGGCGCGAAGTACCCGCTGGTCGGCTACTACCAGCTCCTGGCCCCCTGCGCCTTCTGGAACCGCCCGCCGCTCCAGCTCAAGACCCCGACCGGCAAGGGCGTGCCGCCGATCCTGATGGTCCAGTCGGTCCGCGACCCGGCCACACCACTGGAAGGCGCCCAACGAGCCCACGACCGCTTCGTCGGCTCCCGCATGATCACCGTGACCGACGAGGGCGACCACGGCATCTACGGCTTCGGCAACGCCTGCGTGAACGACCTGGTGGAGTCCTTCATCGTGGACGGCAAGGTCCCGCCGCGTGACGTCTCGTGCCCCGGCATGCCACTACCGGACCCGACGGCCACTCTTGCGACCCAGCCGTCCTTGACCCACGGCTGGCTGTAGCCGGTGGAGGGGTCGGGGGCCGGTGCCTCCGACCCCTCGCCCTAGTACCCCTGCGCCCCCGACTGGCGGCGCTTCGCCGCGTACACCCCCGCCTCGGTGCGCCGGTCGAACCCCAGTTTGTGCAGCAGCGACGAGACGTAGTTCTTGACCGTCTTCTCCGCCAGGTACAGCCGCTGCGCGATCTGCCGGTTGGTCAGGCCCTCGGCGATCAGGTCCAGGATGCGCCGCTCCTGCGGGCTCAGGGACGCGTACCGCGGGTCCTCCACCGGACCGCCGCGCAGCCGCTGCAACACGGTCGCGGTCACCCCCGAGTGCAGCAGCGACCCGCCTGCCGCGAGCGTCCGGATGGCCGACACCAGGTCGTTGCCGGACACCTGTTTGAGCATGTACCCCGCCGCACCCGCCATGATCGCCCCGAACAGGGCCTCGTCGTCGGAGTACGACGTCAGCATCAGGCACGCCGGCGGCGGCTGGACGGTCGACCGGATCTCCCGGCATACCGTCACCCCGTCGCCGTCGGGCAGCCGGACGTCGATGACGGCCACGTCGGGCCGGTGTTCGACGGCCGCCGCGATGGCCGCCGCCGCGCTCTCCGCCTCGCCGACGACCTCGATGTCGGACTCGACGTCCAGCAGTTGGTGCAGGCCGCGCCGGACGATCTCGTGGTCGTCCACGAGCAGGACCGAGATGGACATGGATCCCTCCCTACCCTGTTTCCAACGGCACCGACCACGTCACCGTTACGCCCTTTCCCACTTCCGACTGAACCTGGCACGCCCCGCCCCACCGCGCAGCGCGCGCCGCCATGTTCACCAGGCCGCCGGTGTGCCGGGCGCGGCCGTCGGGCAGGCCGTCGCCGTCGTCGCGCACGACCAGCACCAACTCGGTGCCGCCGCGGTCCAGGGTGACCTCCACGTCCACCTTGCCGGCCGACGCGTGGCGGGCCGCGTTGGCCAGGGCCTCGCGCAGGGTCGCCAGCAGGTCGGGTCGGACGTGGTCGGGCACGAGCGAGTCGACCGGGCCGTCGGTGGACAGCGTGGGTTCGAAGCCGAGCAGGCGGGTGGAGTCCTGCACCACGCGCATGAGCTGCATCCGCAGGCTGGCCTGGCCCGCGGGCGGCTCCTGGAGCGAGAAGATGGTCCGCCGGATCTCGCGGATGGTCTGGTCGACCTCGGTGACGAACTCCGACAGCCGCTGCGCCACCAGGGGCTGCTCGACCAGCCCGTTGAGGCCCTGCAACCCCAGGCCCAGGCCGAACAGCCGCTGCACGACCAGGTCGTGCAGGTCGCGGGCGATGCGGTCGCGGTCCTCCAGCACCGCCAGCCGCCGTCCCGCGCCGGTGGCCCGGGTGAACTCCAGGATCAGCGCCGCCTGCCGCGCGAACGACTCGACCAGGGCCACGTCGGAGGCGTCGAACGCCCGGTGGTCGCGGGCGCGGGCCACCATGAGCACGCCCAGCACGCGCGCGCCGGCGGCCAGCGGCACGACCACCACCGGGCCGATGCGGTCGAAGTGGCCGGGCAGGCCGTCGAGGACCTTGGTCTTGCCGGTGGCGTAGACCTCGCGGCTCGCGCTGCCCTCGCGGGAGACGGTGAAGCCGCGCAGCTCGCCGTCCATGACCCGCACGGCCAGCTCGCCGTGGGCGTCGGGCAGGGCCAGCGCCGCGACCACCGCGTCGGCGGCCAGCCGGGCGCGCACCGCGACCAGGCGCAGCGCGTCGCGGTCCGGGGTGCCGGTGAGCAGGGCGTTGGTCACCTCGTTGGACGCGCGCAGCCACACCTCGCGCTGCTTGGACTGCTCGAACAGGCGCGCGTTCTCGATGGTGATGCCGGCCGCCGCCGCGATGGCCTCCACGACCTCGTGGTCGGCGCGGGTGAAGTCCGCGCCGCCGACCTTGTCGGTGAGGTAGAGGTTGCCGAACACCTCGCCGCGCACGTGCACGGGCACGCCCAGGAACCGCGCCGAGGCGGGGTCGAACGCGGTGCCGTCGAAGTCGGCGTGGTGCGGCTCGTCGCCGTGGATGAACTCCAGCAGTTGCCGGTTGGGCCCGACGACGGCGAGCGCGCCGTAGCGGGCGTCGACCAGGCTGCACGAGGACTCGACGACCCGGCGCAGGACGTCGGGCAGCGACAGGTCGCTGGCCAGCGACACGACGGCGTCCAGGAGCCGGTGCATGCGCTCCTGGGAGACGATCACCTCGGCGGTCCGGTCGGTCAGCTGGCGCAGCAGGCCGTCCAGGCGCGCGGCGTTCGCGTCCGGGGATGAAGGCAAGGTGGACCCGCCCCTCAAGCAGGGAGGACTCCGAGGTTAGCCCTTCCGGTCAGGGGATGCGACGGCCCGACACGACCTCCAGCCGGACGGCCAGGTAGTGGTCCTGCCGGCCGTACCCGCGGGAGGCCAGGGGCAGCTGCCGGACCCGGGTCAGCCACGGTTCGTCGAGGACCTCGGTGAGGTGGCCGACCGCCATCACGGTCCAGCCCTTGGACAGGTCGGGCTCCACGTCGTCGATCTCGAAGGCCACGATGGTGTCGCGGGCCGCCAGGGTCGCGCTGCCCTCGGGCACGCGCAGCACGACCGACTCGCCGTCCAGCACGTAGACCACCGGGTGGACGACCGGCAGGGCCCGGTCGGTGTAGACCAGCCGCCCGATCGACGCGGTGCTCAACAAGCGCAGGCATTCCTCGCGGGGGAGCACCTGGAGCCCAGCGGAGTCGTACATCGCACCTCTTCATCCCCCGGTTGCCGCCACTAAATCGTTCTGCTCCGTGATCGTCGTTGCCTAGAGTCGGAAGTCCCGGCTTCGACTCCACACCCGGATGGGGGATTTCGCATGCGCTCGATCGACGTCTCCGCGCTGCTCCGCCGCATCGGCGCCCAGGCCGAGCCGCCGAGCCCAGCCGCGCTGACGCACCTGCACCAGGCGTTCGTGGAGCGGGTGCCCTACGAAGCGGTGGAGATCCAACTCGGCCGGGTGACATCGCTGGACCCCGCGGAGTCGCTGGAGCGCGTCCTGGCCGGCCGGGGCGGGTACTGCTTCCAGCTCAACGGCGTGTTCGGCGCGGCCCTGGAGGCCCTCGGGTACCGCGTGACCAGGCACCGGGCCGGCGTGCAGATGCGGCCGACCGATCAACCGGTGATCAACCGCAACCACGTGGGCCTGTTCGTGCACGACCTGGACGGCGGCCCGTGGCTGGTCGACGTGGGCCTGGGCGACGGCCTGCACGCACCCCTGCCGCTGCGCACCGGCTCCTACGGGCAGGGTCCGTTCACGATCGGGCTGCGGCCCTCCGAGCTGGCCCCGGGCGGCTGGCGGCTGGACCACGACCCGCGCGGCAGCCTGCACGGCGTGGACTTCGACCCGGAGCCGGTCGAGCTGGACTCGTTCACCGACCGGCACCTGCACCTGTCCACGTCGCCGGAGTCGGGTTTCGTGCGGACGTTCTGCGCGCAGCGCACCGACGGCTCGGGGTGGGACTCGATGCGGGCGCTGACCCTGTCCCGGGTCGAGGAGACGACGAAGAAGACCGTGCTGGAGACGCCCCGGGACTGGTTCGGGGCGCTGGCGGACGTGTTCGGGCTGGTGTTCACCGACGAGGAGCGGGACGTGCTGTGGCGCAAGGCGCTGGCCCAGCACGAGGAGCACCTCAGCTCAACCCGACCGTGAACCCCTGGTCCTGGGCTCTCCGGTAGGGCCGGCGCGCGACCGGAGTCACCCACCCACCCCCTCGACCAGCCGGTCGGCGGCGGCGTAGGGGTCCAGCTCACCCGCCACGACCCGTTTGGCCAAGGTGGTCAGGGCGCTGCCGCCGTGCAGGTCGCCGATCCGGGAGCGCAGGCGTTCCAGGGCGATGGCCTCGATCTCGCCGGCCGCGCGTTGCGCACGCCGTCGTTCCAGCTCGCCCTTCTCGTGCAGCCAGGCGCGGTGGGCGTCGATGGCGTCCACGACGTCCTGCACGCCCTCGCCGCGCGCGGCCACGGTCTTCACCACGGGTGGCCGCCACAGGGCCTCGGTGCGCTCGCGGCGGCCCAGGGAGATCATGTGCTTGAGGTCGCGGGCGGTCTGGTCGGCGCCGTCCCGGTCGGCCTTGTTCACCACGAACACGTCGGCGATCTCCAGGATGCCCGCCTTCGCGGCCTGGATGCCGTCGCCCATGCCGGGCGCGAGGAGCACCACCGTGGTGTCGGCCAGCGACACCACCTCGACCTCGGACTGGCCGACGCCGACGGTCTCGACGAGCACGACGTCGCAGCCGGCGGCGTCCAGGACGCGCAACGCCTGCGGGGTCGCCCAGGAGAGGCCGCCGAGGTGGCCGCGCGTGGCCATCGAGCGGATGAAGACACCCGGATCGGTGGCGTGTTCACCCATCCGAACCCGGTCGCCGAGGAGAGCGCCACCGGAGAACGGGGACGACGGGTCCACCGCCAGCACCCCGACCCGCTTGCCGCGCTCGCGGTAGGCCTTCACCAGCGCGGACGTGGAGGTCGACTTGCCCACGCCCGGCGCGCCGGTCAGGCCGATGACCTGGGCGTTCCCGGTGAACGGGGACAGCGCGGCGGCGACCTCGCGCAACTGCGGGCTGGCGTCCTCGACCAGCGAGATCAGCCTGGCGACCGCGCGCGGTTGGCCCTCACGCGCGCGGTCGACCAGCTCTGCCACGTCGACGGTGCGGGTCACACCCCTAGACCTTAGGCACGCGCACGATCAGGGCGTCACCCTGACCGCCGCCGCCGCACAGGGCCGCCGCGCCCACGCCGCCGCCGCGACGCTTGAGCTCCAGCGCGAGGTGCAGCGCGATCCGGGCGCCCGACATGCCGATCGGGTGGCCCAGCGCGATGGCGCCGCCGTTGACGTTGACCTTGTCCTCGGAGATCCCGAGCTGCCGGGTGGAGACGACGCCGACCGCGGCGAACGCCTCGTTGATCTCGACCAAGTCCAGGTCGGCCGGGTCGATGCCCTCCTTGGCGCACGCGGCCTTGATGGCGTTCGCGGGCTGCTCGTGCAGGCTCGCGTCGGGGCCCGCGACGACGCCGTGCGCGCCGATCTCGGCCAGCCAGGTCAGGCCCAGCTCCTCGGCCTTGGCCTTGCTCATCACGACCACGGCCGCCGCGCCGTCGGAGATCTGCGACGCCGAGCCCGCGGTGATGGTGCCGTCGGAGGCGAACGCCGGGCGCAGCTTGGCCAGGGTGTCCACGGTGGTGTCGCCGCGCACGCCCTCGTCGGTGCTGAACAGGACCGGGTCGCCCTTGCGCTGCGGGATCGCGACCGGGGCGATCTCCTCGGCGAACACGCCGTTCTCGGCGGCCTTGGCGGCCAGCTGGTGGGAGCGCGCGGAGAAGGCGTCCTGCTCCTCGCGGGTCAGGCCGTAGCGGGAGTTGTACTTCTCGGTCGAGGCGCCCATCGCGACCTGGTCGAACGCGCAGAACAGGCCGTCGTAGGCCATGTGGTCCTGCATGGTCACGTCGCCGTACTTGAAGCCGCCGCGGGACTTGGGCAGCAGGTGCGGGGCCTGGGTCATGGACTCCTGGCCGCCCGCCACCACGATGTCGAACTCGCCGGCGCGGATGAGCTGGTCGGCCAGGGCGATGGCGTCGATGCCGGACAGGCACACCTTGTTGATGGTGAGCGCGGGCACCGACATGGGGATGCCGGCGTGGACCGCGGCCTGGCGCGCGGGGATCTGGCCGGCGCCCGCGGTGAGGACCTGGCCCATGATCACGTACTGGACCTGCTCGGGCGCGACGCCGGCCCGCTCCAGCGCCGCCTTGATCGCGACGCCGCCGAGCTGGGCGCCGGAGAAGTCCTTCAACGATCCGAGCAGTCGCCCCATCGGGGTACGGGCCCCGGCGACGATGACGGAACCGGACACATCGGCCTCCACGAGCATGTGTAAGCGGTTGTTAACTCGCAACGATACCCAGGGTTACCCGAGGGTAAGTCTGTGAGACGAGGCACAACTCCCGCTGCACCGATTCCGCCCCTACCCTCCTTGTCATGCAAGAACAACTCCGCGGTTTCGTCACCGCCATCGACCACGTCGGGATCGCCGTGCCGGACCTCGACGCCGCGATCGCGTTCCACCGCGAGCACTTCGGGCTGGAGGTGGCGCACGAGGAGGTCAACGAGGAGCAGGGCGTGCGCGAGGCCATGCTCCGGGCGCCGGGCGACACCGGTTCCGGCACCGCGATCCAGCTCCTGGCGCCGCTCACGCCGGAGTCCACGATCGCGAAGTTCATCGGCCGTTCGGGCCCCGGCCTCCAGCAGCTGGCCTACCGGGTGTCCGATGTGGACGCCGCCGCCGAGGCGCTGCGGTCGGCGGGCCTGCGCCTGCTGTACGACGCGGCCAAGCGCGGGACGTCCAACTCACGGGTCAACTTCGTCCACCCGAAGGACGCCGGCGGCGTTCTGGTTGAGCTCGTAGAGCCGGCTGAGTCTCACTGAAGCGCGGTGGCCACGAAGGCGAGTTCCTGGTCCATGCGGTCGTCGTCCGGCGCGTGCCGGGCGACCGAGTGCCGGTAGCTGACGGCCAGCGCGACCAGGGCGGACGCGCTGTCCACGTCCTTCTTGGCCACCGCCGCCCCACCGGCGGCGAGGATCACCTGCCGGATCTGCGCGGCGACCAGCTGGTAGCGGGCGTGCAGGGCGTCCCGCACGGCGGTGTGCGTGTCGGCTTCCCGCCACAACAGGTGGCTGAGCAGCGGGGACGCGTTCAGGCGGGCATCCAGTGCGGCCACCAGCCGCCGCAGGCTCTCCGCGATGTCACCCACGACCACGATCCGCCGCTGGTCCACGGTGCCGTCGGGCAACCGGTCCACGAGCGCGGCCAACAGGTCCTGCTTGCGCCGGAAGTAGTAGTGCACGAGCCCTTTGGGCACCCCGGCCCGCTCGGCGATGCGCGAGGTGGGCGTGGCGTCGAACCCCGACTCGGCGAACAACTCCTCGGCCGCGTCCAAGATCCGTTCCTTGGCCGACGAGTCTTCTGCCAACGCTGTGCCGCCTTTCACGCGATCGAGCGTGCGAGGCCGTCCGTCCGGGCGGCCTCGCGCGTTTTCAACCTAGTGCGAACCCGCCAGACCCGAGTGGGCCGCGTTCGCCGCCGGCATCGCCATCGCGCCGGCAGCGATGGTCAGCACGCCGCCGACCCACGACACCCACGAGGCCGCCATCAGGTCGCTGTAGCCCATCACCCACGGGGAGATGAACAGCAGCGCACCCAGCAGCATCTGGAACCACTCGCCGTACACCATCGCGGGCATCGCGAGCGACGCGAGGCCGTCGATGGCGATGAGCGCGCCGAGCACGATCATCGTCCACATAGCCGCGTTGGACGTCTCCACCACGAGCGGCGACAGCAGCACGAGCGCACCGATGGCCACCTCGGCCCAGTCCTGCCACCTGGTCCACGCCTTGGTCATGACCTGCACCTCCGTCCTGGAAAGCGGACACCACGATGGTCCGCTTGGTTGGCCGCCCGGTCAAGATGGCCCGATCGGGTGCACCGCCAGTGCAATGCCTCACAGGCGAGGTTCTGAATCGGTTACCGATGGGTAACCTCCGGCAACCTGCGTGGACCTGCGTCCAACGCCACAATCCCGGAGCACCACCCATTGGGAGGCACACGCCGTGCAGAAGATCCTCGACGCGATCCTCGCCGACGAACTGGACGCGGTCGGATCGCTTGACGTACCGGAGACCTACCGCGGCGTCACCGTGCACGCCGACGAGGTCGACATGTTCCAGGGCCTGGCGACCAAGGACAAGGACCCGCGCAAGTCGCTCCACGTCGACGAGGTCCCCGTGCCGGAGCTGGGCCCCGGCGAAGCGCTCGTCGCCGTGATGGCCTCCGCCATCAACTACAACACCGTGTGGACCTCGATCTTCGAGCCGCTGTCGACGTTCGGGTTCCTCAAGCGCTACGGCAAGAGCTCGCCCGAGGCCGCCAAGCACGACCTGCCCTACCACGTGGTCGGCTCCGACCTGGCGGGCGTCGTGCTGCGCACCGGGCCGGGCGTCAACGCGTGGAAGCCGGGCGACCGGGTCGTCGCGCACTGCCTGGACGTCCAGCTGGAGCACCCCGACGGCCACAGCGACACCATGCTCGACCCGGAGCAGCGCATCTGGGGCTTCGAGACCAACTTCGGCGGCCTCGCCGAGATCGCCCTGGTCAAGGCCAACCAGCTGATGCCCATGCCCAACCACCTCACGTGGGAGGAGGCCGCGTCCCCGGGCCTGGTCAACTCCACCGCGTACCGGCAGCTGGTGTCGGTCAACGGCGCGAACATGAAGCAGGGCGACACCGTCCTGATCTGGGGCGCGTCCGGCGGCCTGGGCTCCTACGCCACCCAGTTCGCCCTCAACGGCGGCGCCACCCCGATCTGCGTGGTGTCCTCGCCGGAGAAGGCCGAGATCTGCCGCAAGATGGGCGCGGACCTGATCATCGACCGGTCGGCCGAGGGCTTCAAGTTCTGGAAGGACGAGCACGAGCAGGACCCGAAGGAGTGGAAGCGCCTCGGGGCCAAGATCCGCGAGCTGACCGGCGGCGAGGACCCGGACATCGTGTTCGAGCACCCCGGCCGGGAGACCTTCGGCGCGTCGGTGTTCGTGGCCAAGAAGGGCGGCACGATCGTCACCTGCGCGTCCACCAGCGGGTACATGCACCAGTACGACAACCGCTACCTGTGGATGAACCTCAAGCGGATCATCGGCTCGCACTTCGCGAACTACCGCGAGGCCTGGGAGGCCAACCGGTTGATCGCCAAGGGGAAGATCCACCCGACACTGTCCAAGGTGTACTCCTTGGGCGAGGTCGGCCAGGCCGCTTACGACGTCCACCGCAACGCTCACCAGGGCAAGGTCGGCGTGCTGACGCTGGCGCCCGAGGAGGGCCTGGGTGTGCGGGATCACGAGAAGCGCGCCCAGCACCTGGACGGGATCAACCGTTTCCGGGGCGTCTAAAGGGAAATGTCCGGCCGTGCGGGTGGCGGGGTGCCACTCGCACGGCCGGAACGGGTAGCGTGCACGTCATGGGCCTCGCCGACGACCGTGACCTCGTCCCCCTGGGCAGCGGCTTCGACATCGTCAAACGCGGCTACGACCGCGGGCAGGTCGAGGACCACCTGGAACGCCTCGACGCGGACCTGCGGCTGCTCGCGGCCGACCGGGACGCGGCGGTCTCGCAGACCAACGACCTGGCCCGCCAGCTGGAGGCGGCCCGCTCGGAGATCGCCGAGCTGCGCGGCCAGGTCGAACGCCTGTCCCTGCCGCCCACCACGCTGGAGGGCCTGAGCGAGCGCTTGCAGCGCATGCTGCGCCTCGCGCAGGACGAGGCCAACGAGATCAAGGCCCGCGCCGAGGCCGAGGGCGGGCACATCCGGGCCAAGGCCGAGGCCGACGCGGCGGTGCTGCGGACCCGGTACGAGAAGCTCATCGCCGAGCTGGACCAGCGGCGCACCGAGATGGAGGCCGAGCACCGGGGCGTCCTGGAGAAGGCGCGCGCCGAGGCCGAGCGGATCGTGGGCGAGGCGCGCGACGCGGCGGCGAAGCTGGACGAGGAGTCCCTCCAGCGGCGGACCACCGTCGAGGAGGACTTCGAGATCGCGATGGCGGCCCGCCGCGTCGAGTCGATGAAGCTGCTGGCCGAGCAGGAAGCGGCGTCGAAGGCCGAGGCCGACCGACGGGTCCGCGAGGCGGCCGAGGAAGCCGCGCGGGTGCGCGCCCAGATCGCGCAGGAGCAGGCCGCGTCCAACGCGGAGGCCCAGCGCCTGGTCCGGGAGGCCACCGAAGAGGCGAACCGGCGCAGGCACGACTCCATCAGCGAGGCGACCGCCCGCGTGCAGGAGGCGACCGACGAGGCCAACCGCCGGGTGCGGGAGGCGACGGAGGAGTCCAACCGCCGGGTCACGCAGGCCACGCAGAAGGTCGAGGCCCTGCGCCAACTGCGCAACCGGCTGTCGCAGCAGCTGCACTCCGTCCGCACGGCCCTGCACGAGGTGACCCCTCTGCTGGACCCGCTGGAGGAGGAGAAGCCGCAGCCCGAACAGCTCACCCAGCCCACTCCCCCCGCGGCCCTGCCCCCGGCCGACCAGCCCGCCCAGGCCGTCGCTCAGCCCGCACCGCCTGCCCAGCCCGCCGAGGCAGGACAGCGTTCCAGCCAGCCCGCCGGTCAGCCGCAGCCCACCCCGGCACCCGCCGGCCAGCTCGCGCCGCCCGCTCAGCCCGCGCCCCCTGCTCAGGCCGCGCCCCCTGCTCAGGCCGCGCCCCCTGCTCAGGCCGCTCAGCCCTCGCAGGCCGCCGGCCAGCCGCAACAGGCCCAGCCGGCTCCGGCGCCCGCCGTGGAGCAGCCCGCTCCTCAGCAGCCCGCCGGCCAGCCGTCCCAGCCCAAGCCCCAGCAGGGTCCGGACGGCCCGACCCAGAAGATCGCCCGCCCGACCCCGCCCAAGGCCCGCTCCGCCAAGCGCTAGGTCGGCTCCGCCAGCGCTAAGTCAGCTACACCCCGACCCGCTCCCGCCACGCGTCGACCGCCTCCGCAAACGCTTGCGGCACCTCGACCGGCGTCAGGTGCCCAGCCCCGGGCAGCTCGACGTACGACCCGCGCGGCAGCACGTCGGCCAACTCCCGGGCCGCGGTCGGCGGCGTGAGCGTGTCCTGCGCCCCCACCAGCACCAACGCCGGCACGGCCACCCCCGCCAGGACGTCCCGCGAGTCCGGCCGCGCCGCCATCGCCCGCTGCGCCCAGGCCACCTCAGCGGGGTCCTGGGCCAGGATCAGCTCCCGCACCCGCTCCGCCACGCCCTCCGGCGGCGCGGCCCCGAGCAACCCGCCCAGGACGGTGTCCGGCACCCACTCCAGGCCCTCCGCGACCACCCGGTCCGCCATCACCAGCCGGTTCGTGCGGGCCTCCTCGCCGTCCGCCGTGAACCGCGTGTCCGCGAGCACCAGCCCGGCCACCCGCGACGGATCCCGCCGCAGCACCGCCATCGCCACGTACCCGCCCATCGAGCACCCGCCGAGAACCACCCGATCGTGTCCACGGGCGTCCAATTCGGCCAGCACGTCGTCCGCCAACGCCCCGAGATCGGGCTCCCGATCACGTCCGCGCAGGTCAGGGGTGATGGGGTGGAGGGCGTCCCGCACCCCGTCCCACATCCGCGAGTCCAACGGGAAGGCGTGCAGCAGCACGAGCGGCAAGTGATCCATGCCCGGGATTGTCGTACCCCGTCGTTACCTTCGTGCCATGACCTCGAACCCGGAAGAGATGCGCACCGACCGCCTGGTCCACAGGCGCGTCGGTCCGGGTGACGACCCGCGTGCCGCAACCGTCCTGTCCGACCCGGGGAACGACCACACCCCACCAGGCCCGCCGTCCACCGCGGAGGCGGTCGGCCTGGTGGCGCGGTGGCAGGCCCACCGGGCGCACGACGGCGGCGGACACCGGGAGGTGGTGCTGCCGGGGACCGGCGAGGTCATCGGCTCCGGCGGGCCGCACCACCCCGAGCCGGACGGCGAGCGGACGCTCGACCCGTACGACAACTCCCGGCCCAGGGGCCGGGACTTCGCCCACGACACGGCACGCGCGGCCGTCGAGTGGGCGGAGCACGAGCGTCCGCACCGTCCGGCGGTGACCGCCACCGACCCCGGCGACGAGCCCTCCCAGCACGTCGCGGAGAAGCTGGGCTCCGCGCACGCGGGCGACAGCGTCACGGCCGGGGTTCCGGTGCCGGTCCCCCGACGTCAGGAGGTCGTGATGACGACCTGACGGCGCTCGCAGGGGCCGGACCAGGTGCGCGGCAGCGGTGTGGGCACCTCGGGCAGGGCCGCGGACACGATCGCGTCGAGCACCTCGTCGGTCTGCCCGACGAAGAGGTGCTTGGCGCCGGGGAAGTCGACGACGTCCGCGGTCGGGAGGTCCGCACCGAACCGCCGCCTGGCCTCGGCCGGGGGCAGGTAGTCGTCGTGCTCCGGCACGAGGCACACCACCCTCTTCCGCGCCCACACGGCCAAGTGTTCCGACGTGCTCCACCGCAGGGGAGGTGAGATCAGGATCGCTCCGACAACCCGCGGGTCACACCCGTGCATCAACGCGAGATCCGTGCCGAAGGACCACCCGACCAACCAGACGTCGGGCAGTCCGCGGTCGGCGACGAACGCCAGCGCGGCGGCGACATCCAGTCGCTCGCCCCTGGCGTTGTCGAAGCTGCCCTCGCTGCGGCCGGCCTCGCTGGCGGTGCCACGCGTGTTGAACCGCAACACAGCCGCGCCCGCGAGCGCCGGCAACCGCCACGCCGCCTTGCGCAGCAGGTGGGAGTCCATCATGCCGCCGTGCGTGGGCAACGGGTGCAGCATGACCAAGGTCGCCCGCGGCGCGCGGTCCTCCGGCAACGCCAGCTCGCCGACCAACCGCAGCCCGTCCTCGGTGACCAGCGTGACGGCCTCCCGACGAGCGGGCAGCACCGTGCTGCCCGTGATCCGCACGGCCTCACCCACCACCCACCACCTCCAGAACACTTCGGACTCGCGCAGTCGCGGAGCTCCGGCCGATCACCACCGGCGGGATGTGGGTCCGCGCCGCCCGCGCGAGGCCCAGCACCCCTGGTGCCAGTGCCGCCGGTCCTCGATCGAGCCGTAGTCGCCGGCAGGCCACGCCACGACGTGCGGCGTGCCGGGACGGATCTCGTGGTCGCACCCAGGACACCGGTAGGTCTTGGTCGTCGCCGCCCCGGACACGTTGCGCACCAGCCACTCGCCGTCCGACGCGCTCTCCGCACGCGGCCACGCGCCGCCGTTCGGCGGACTCGGCTCGGCGGGGCGCTGGGGACGGTTGCGGCGCGGCACGAGGACCCAGGGTAATAAAGGTGTTGACGGTGATCCCCTACGGTCCATCACGTGAACAAGTGGCAGCAGGGTGCCGTGACCGTCCTCCTCCTGGCCGAGATGGCGGTGTTGTCGATCCCCGCCGTCCGCGCGGGCACGGGGATGGGCACCGGTTCCGGTCACGGCCTCGTCATGGGCAACCGCCCCGGCATGCTGTTGGCCGCCGGCACGATCCTGCTGGTCACCTCGGGCTCCGCGCTGGTCACCGTGTGGCTGCGCCCGCACTCGCGCACCTGGCTGGCGACGTTCTCCGGCGCACACGCCGCCGCGGCGGGCTTGGGTTGGGCACACGGCCTGCCCCTGCTGACCGTGGTCTCGTTCCTGACCGTCGCCCTGGTGCCCGCAGTGGTGTTACTGCCCGGCCAGCGGTCACAATAGGGGCGTGCCGACCTATGAGTTCCGCTGCAAGGCGTGTGGTGCCACGTTCGACGTCAAGCGCTCGATGAGCGAGGCGTCCAACCCCGCCCCCTGCCCGCAGGGACACGACGACACCGTGAAGCTGCTGTCGATGGTGGGCCTGTCCGGCAAAGCCGCCCAGCCCGCTCCCCAGGGCGGCGGCGGTTGCTGCGGCGGCGGCTGCTGCGGCTGACCACACCACAAGCCGCCCACCACCCACTGCGCAGCACATCGGCCGCGCTCCCACCCACCACCCGAGGCACCCCGCGCGCCCGAGCCCGGCCTCTCCTCGCGCCGGCCGCAGGCACCGCAGCGGCGGAGGAGCGTCATCGCGCCCACCCGCGCCCGCTCCTCCTGCTGCCCGCCTGCGGGTCGGACCCCGGCTCAGCCCTTGGGTTCCTTGGCCAGCAGCACCTCCGCGACCTTCTTGCCCTGGTCGCAGATCGCGCCGAAGCGGGCCGAGCCGTCGATCACGATGATGCCGATGCCGCCGCCCGCGTAGTCCATCACCAGCACGCAGGACGGCTGCACCGTCGTGTCCGTGGTCCGGTCGAAGTAGGTCAGCTTCCGGCCGCCCACGTCGAACGAGCCGTTGCTGGTGTCCAGCGTGATCGGCCGTCCGCCGCGGAAGCGCAGGGTCACGCCGACGTCCAGGTGGTCGACGCTGGTCTGCCACTTGCACGACTGGTCGAAGGTCGTGTCGTAGCCGGTCTCCGTCGGCGGCGCGGACTTGTCCCGCACGTCGTAGGGCAAGTCGCGCCACGTCAACAGCTTGCAGATGTCGCCGACGTTCTTGTCCGGTTTCGGGGAACCCGACGAGGTGGACGTCGGCGTCGGAGGGGCGGACGAGAACGGCGGATCGACGTCCAGCACGCCGGCGACCGGCGTGCCGTTCACCTTGTAGGCGCAACCGGACACGCCAAGCGCCGCAACCAGGAGCGAGAGAACCAGACGCCGCATGGGCACCACGATGCCAAACGCCCGCAACGGCCCGTGACTCAGGTGTAGTCCCGGAACCCCTTGCCGGTCTTGCGACCCAGCCGGCCCGCCGTCACCAGGTGCTCCAGCAGCGGCGCGGGGGCGAAGCCGGCTTCGCGGAACTCCAGGTACAGCGTGCGCTCGATCGCCAAGGACACGTCCAGGCCCACCACGTCCAGCAGCTCGAACGGACCCATCGGCAGCGAGCAGCCGACCTTCATCGCGTTGTCGATGTCGTCGGCGTCCGCGTAGTGCGCCTCCAGCATCTTCACCGCGTCGTTGAGGTACGGGAACAGCAGCGCGTTCACGATGAACCCGGCCCGGTCGCCGCAGTGCACCGGCACCTTGCCCAGGTCCAGGCAGATGCGCCGCGCGGTGGCGACGACGTCGGCGGAGGTGGCGATGGTCTCCACGATCTCCACCAGCTTCATCACCTGCGCCGGGTTGAAGAAGTGCAGGCCGACCACGTCACCGGGGCGCGAGGTCGCCGCCGCGCACTCGATCACGGGCAGCGAGGACGTCGTGGTGGCGAGCACCGCGCCCGGCTTGCACACCTCGTCCAGCGCCTGGAAGACGGCCTTCTTGATCTCCAGCTCCTCCGCCACGGCCTCGACCACGAGGTCGCAGTCGGCGAGGTCGGCGAACTCGACGGCGGGTGTGATGCGGGCCAGCGTGGCGTCGCGGTCGGCCTCGGAGAGCTTGCCGCGCAACACGGCCTTCTCCAACGACTTGCGCACCTTGCCGACCGCGCCTTCGGCCTTGTCCTGCGACCGGGCGCGCAGCACGACGTCGTAGCCGCGCTTGGCGAAGACCTCGACGATGCCGGTGGCCATCGTGCCGGTGCCGATCACCCCGACCCGCTGGACCTCGCGCGTCGGGGTGTCCGCGGACGCGGCGGCGGGCGTGAGGGCGTCGGGGACGACGTTCGGCGAGTCCGGGCCGTCGTAGGTGTAGAAGCCGCGTCCGCTCTTGCGGCCCAGCAGACCTGCGGTGATCATCTGCTTGAGCAGCGGCGCCGGAGCGTGCAGGCGGTTGCGGGACTGGTGGTACATCGTGTCGAGGATCTCGTACGCGGTGTCCAGGCCGATCAGGTCGAGCAGCGCCAGCGGACCCATCGGGTAGCCGCAGCCGTAGCGCATCGCCGCGTCGAGGTCTTCCCTTGTGGCGTAACGGGATTCGTACATGCGCACGGCGTGGTTGAGGTAGCCGAACAGCAGCGCGTTGGCGATGAACCCGGCGCGGTCGCCGATGACGACCGGGGACTTGCCCAGGCCCTCGGCGAACGCGACGACGTCGGTGACCACGTCCGGCTCGGTGACGACCGTGCGCACCACCTCGACCAGCTTGAGCACCGGGGCCGGGTTGAAGAAGTGCATGCCGACGACCTTGCCGGGCCGTCCGGTGTGGACGCCGATCTCGGTGATCGACAGCGCCGACGTGTTGGACGCGAACACCACGTCCGGCCGGCAGATGCCGTCGAGCTCGGCGAACACCTGCGCCTTGAGCTCCATGCTCTCGGGGACGGCCTCGATGACGAGGTCGACGTCGGCGAGCGCGTCGAGCGAGGTGGAGTAGCTGATGCGGCCGAGGAGTTCGGCACGGGCGGCCTCGTCGAGCTTGCCCTTGGCGACCGCACGTCCGGTGGAGTGGTCGAGGTGACCGCGCCCGCGCGCCAGGCCCGCCTCGTCGACGTCCACGGCGACGACAGTGAGGCCGGTCCGGGCGAGTACTTCGGCGATGCCGGCGCCCATCGTGCCGAGGCCGACGATGCCCACCTTCGTGAACTGGCGCGTCACTGCGATACCTCCCACTCTGCGGAGTGGCTACCGGACGGTAACTTGGGGCCGACTATCCCACGCCCGTCACATGCGGTTCGCGTGAGCTTCACCATCGGTATCGAACAAGAAACCGGTCAAGACCCGCGCCACCAGCTCATTCATCAAACCCGCGAGCAGCCAACCCCTCCACCCGCCGCACCGCCTCAACCGCATCCACCCCGGCGGCAACCACCTCGACCAACGCCCCACCAGCCGCCCCAAGCCCCATCAACGCAAGCACGCTGGTGGCGTCGGCTTCTCGCCCGTCAAACCGCACAACCACCCGCGCATCAAGCCCAGCCACCGCCCGAGCAACCAACGCAGCAGGCCGAGCATGCAACCCAACCGAATTGGTCAACACAACCCGCGCCCGCACCTCGCCAACCTCGCCGGCCTCGCCGGCGCGGCCTCCGGCCCCCGTCTCCATGATCTCACCGAACACCGACAAACCGCCGCGCCCACTCTCAGCATCGCCCGCCGAAATTGTCGGTCCCCCCTGGGATGATGGAGACGGGGGCCGGAGGCCACGATCCGCGCCACCAGGCGAGTCGGCAGTGGTGGTCCAGCCGGATTCTTGGGCGGCTTGTCTGGCTGCTGCGGCTACGGCTTCGAGGTTTGCGCCGCCCTGGGCCGCGACTGCCGCGGCGACCGCGCCCTCTACCAACGGGGCGTCGACCACGCGGACCTCGATCGCTGCCTCCTCGGCCGCCATGTCGGCGACCATGCGGGCGCTGCCCAGGTCGTAGACAACCACGACGCCGTCCCCGCCCGCCTGCTCGATCGCCTCGGTCACCGCGACGTAGTCGGTTCCCAAGCCGCCATCACCGTCACCGCCCGCCGGCGCGATGGTCACGTCCGGTGCCATCTGGCCGGCCAGCTCGGCCACGCCCTCGGCCAACCGCCGGCTGTGCGACACCACCACCAGGCCGATCACCGGGGACTCCCGGAGCGGATCGCGCCCGCGAACGTTCGGAGCAGCAGGGCCGTCGAGCGTGCGCCCGGGTCGAGGTGTCCGGCGCTGCGTTCGCCCAGGTACGACGCCCGTCCCTTGCGCGCTACCAGCGGCACGGTGGATTCGGCTCCCTGTTCGGCCGCCTCTGCCGCTGCGGACAGGACCGAGGCCACGTCGCCGTCGGTCACGGCTACCGACTCCGCCGCAGCGACGGCTGGTGTGAGGGCGTCGACCATAGTCTTGTCGCCTACGGACGCCTTGCCGCGGGCGACGACACCCTCCAGAGCCGCCTGCAAAGCCTTTGCCACCAGAGGAGGGTCCAGCTCCGCAGCGTCACCTACGGCGGCTGCCGCGCGGAGGAAAGCCGTTCCATACAACGGTCCTGCCGCGCCGCCTACGGTGGAGATCAGGGTCGATGCGACCAACTTCAGGACAGCGCCTGGGGTTTCCGGTGAGGAAGAGTCCAATTTGGACACTACGGCCGTGAAACCCCGGTTCATGTTCTCGCCGTGGTCGCCGTCGCCGATTTCGCGGTCCAGGCGCACGAGTTCGTCGCGGTGTTCGGAGATCACGCGGGCCGCCGCGCGGAGGGCGTCGGCGAGGCTTTCCGCTGTGCAGACGAGAGCCGCCATCAGACGCCCCACCGCAGGGCGGCCGTGTGGACAGGGGCGTCCCACAGGTCGATCAGTTCGTCGTCCAGCTTCAGCAGAGTCAGGCTCATGCCCTGCATCTCCAGGCTGGTGATGTACGGCCCGACCAGCCGCCGCTCCACGACGATCCCCCGCGCGGCCAGCAGCTCCTCCGCGATGCCGTGCGCCAGGTACAGCTCGATCAGCGGCGTGCCGCCCATGCCGTTGGTGAACAGCAGGACCCGGTCGCCCTCGGCGAACGGCAGGTCCTCCAGGATCGGGTCCAGCAGCGCCGGGACCAGCTCCGACGCCGGGCCGACCGGCACGCGGTGCCGCCCCGGTTCGCCGTGGATGCCGATGCCCAGTTCCATCTCGTCGTCGGCCAGCGTGAAGCTCGGCTCCCCCGCGTGCGGCACGGTGCACGCCGACAGCGCCAGGCCCATCGACCGCACCTGGCCGATCACCTTGCGCGCCAACGCCTCGCAGCCGTCCAGGTCGACACCGCGCTCTGCCGCCGCGCCGACGATCTTCTCCAGCAGCACGGTCCCGCCGACGCCCCGACGACCCGCTGTGTACAGGGAGTCCTTCACGGCCACGTCGTCGTCGATCACGACCGACCGGACGTCCACGCCTTCCAGCGCGGCCAGCTCGGCGGCGGTCTCGAAGTTGAGGACGTCGCCGGTGTAGTTCTTCACGATCAGCAGCGCGCCCGCGCCGCCGTCCGTGCGCGTGATGGCCGCCTGCACCTGGTCGGGCGTGGGTGAGGTGAACACCGCGCCGGGACAGGCCGCGTCGAGCATGCCGCGCCCGACGAAACCGCCGTGCAGCGGCTCGTGGCCCGATCCGCCGCCGGAGATCACCGCGACCTTGCGCGGCACCGGCGCGTCCGCCCGCACGACGACGGCGGGGTCGTACTGGACGTCCAGCAGGTCCGGGTGCGCGGCGGCCATGCCGCGCAGCGCGTCCGCCACCACGGTCGCCGGATCGTTGATGATCTTCTTCATGGTGACCTCCTCGACGAACCGATGGTCACCACATTCCTACCCCACCCGAGGGGGAACGGCCCGGTCGGAAACCCTCAGCGGCCGTAGAGGACCCGTACCAGCCGCAGCACGTGCCGCATGGTGCGCGCGCCGCGCTCGTAGGTCATCGGGTTGAGCAGTCCGCCGAACTTCTTCCGGGTCACCGAGTGCGCGTAGGTGAACTCGCGCAGGCCGTCCTCGCCGTGGATGCGGCCGAACCCGGAGTCCCCGACCCCGCCGAACGGCAGCCCCGGCACGGAGGCGTACGCCAGCACCGAGTTGATCGACACCATGCCGCAGCGCAGCTTCGCCGCGATCTCCTCGCCCCGGTTGCGCGAGTACACGGTCGCGCCCAGGCCGTAGGCCAGCGAGTTCGCCTTGCGGACGGCCTCGTCGGCGTCGGCCACGCGGGTCACCACCAGCGTCGGCCCGAACGTCTCGTCGGTCACCGCCGTGGAGTCGTCCGGCACGTCCACCAGCACGATCGGCTCGACGTACGGCGGCCGGATCGACTCCAGCCCGCCCACGAGCGCCTTGCCGCCCTTGTCCAGCGCGTCGGCGACGTGCGACTGGATGACGTCCACCTGCTTGGGCATGGTGATCGGCCCGAAGTCCGCGCCCGGCTCGCCGCCGGGCCGCAGCTTCTTCGCCTTGTCCACCACGAGCTTCACGAACTCGTCGTACACGGCGTCGGCCACGTAGACCCGCTCGACGCCGGCGCACGTCTGCCCGGAGTTGAAGATCCCGCCCCACACCGCGCCCTCGGCGGCGGCGGGCACGTCCGCGTCCTCGGCGACGATCAGCGGGTCCTTGCCGCCGCACTCCACCAGCACCGGGGTCAGCGTCGCCGCGCAGGCAGCCATGACCTTCTTCCCGGTCGGCGTGGACCCGGTGAACGCCAGCTTGTCCACCCCGGCCGCGCACAGCGCCGCACCGGTCTCACCGAACCCGGTCACCACCTGCAACACCGGGTACTCGGGCACGACCTCGGCGAACGTGTCCTCCAGGAACACGCCGACACCGGGCG
Organism: Saccharothrix sp. CCNWYY140; assembly: GCF_037401995.1. Lineage (NCBI taxonomy): Bacteria > Bacillati > Actinomycetota > Actinomycetes > Pseudonocardiales > Pseudonocardiaceae > Saccharothrix > Saccharothrix sp. CCNWYY140. The sequence continues at coordinate 21,042 of NZ_JBBEGC010000032.1, read as the reverse complement.
TGAACTCACTGGGCTTGAACACCACAGCGTTCCCGGCCGCCAACGCGTACGCGATCGACCCCATCGGCGTGAACGCCGGGTAGTTCCACGGCCCGATCACGCCCACCACACCCAGCGGCCGGTACTCCAGCGACGCCGAGTGGTTGTACATCAACATGCCCGGCGACACCCGCCGCTTGCCGAGCACCTTCGGGGCCTGTTTCGCCGCCCAGTGCAGGTGGTCGATCACCAGCGCCAACTCGGTGCGCGCGTCGTCGGCGGACTTGCCGGTCTCCGCACTGATCAGCGACTGGAACTCGTCCAGCCTCTTGACCAGCACCTTCCGCCAAGCGTCGAGCCGGGCCTTGCGTCCGTCGAACCCGAGCTCGTCCCAGAAGGCCGCGGCCGTCCGCGCGCGCTCGACGGCCGCCCGCACCTCCGTCTCGCCGTGCACGGGGTGGTGGGCGATCACCTCACCCGTGCGCGGGTCGAGCGAGGCGAAGCGCTTCTGCTCGTCCTCGGCCCGCAGCGGAGTCGTGGGAGCGGTCTGCGTCATGGAGGCCCTCCAAGGTGCGCGAAGGTGTTACTGGAGAGTAACGGGTATCAAGCGGTCCCGTCAGCCCCCGTTCAGCAGAGGTCACGCCTTGGGGAGCTTGGGCAGCACGCCCTTGGCGAAGCCCACCGCCGCCGCGCACCGGTCGAACTCGTACTTCTTCGCGCCCGCCGACTTGACCTCCACGACCTCGCCGTCGTCGCCCGAGTCCATCCGCTGGACCCACCGCACCGAGCACGACGGGAAGGCGCCGGTGCTGTTCACCTGGTAGGCCTTCACACCGCCGCCGAGGTCGACCTCGGTCTGGTTGTCGTCGAACTTCCGGTCCTTGGGGACGAAGGTCGAGCGCAGGTCGAAGGTCAGCTCCCGGTCGTTGGCCACCCACGAGCAGCTGTGCAGGCCGTACGGGTACTGGCGGCTCGACGCGGTCACCGCCGCGTCCACCACCGCCTTGTCCGGCAGCACGCACGGGTCCAGGGTGACCAGCGAGTCCTTCGCCGGGGAACGGACCGCGCCGCGCTCGCGGACGGTCTTCAGCGCCGCCTCCAGGACCTTGCGGCCCGGGGCGCACGCGTCGGCGTCCTTGTAGCCGATCTGCACGGTCATGCCGAGCGGCGGCTTCTCCTGCGTGATGGCCGACACGAAGCAGGCGTCGTTGTCGAGGGTCTGCTCGTGGCTCTTGAGGCCGCCGAGGGTCTTGTCCGCGTTCTTCAGCTCGGTGGTCATGGTCTGGCCGACCTCGATGGTGACCGCGAGGTCCTTGCCCGACCCGTCCTCCATGAAGTTGGAACAGCGGCTGAAGCCGGTCGCGGAGACCTGGCCGGGCTTGCCGAGCTGCTCCAGCACCTTCCGGTCCAGCAGCTCGCACGGGTCGACCAGGCGCAGCTTGTCCGGGGCGAAGGCCGCCTCGACCGGCCGGCCGTCGGCGGGGGTGGTGGGCTGGGTGCCCGACTCGGACACCGCCTCCGCGTTCGCCTTCACGGTCGAGCGCGGGTACGGCTTGTGCTTGGCGAGGTCGGTGCCGGCGCAGCCGGCGACGACGAGGAGCGCGCACAGGACGGCGACGAGTCGATGCACGTGGTGCACGGTAGCGATCGACTGCGCCATCCGTGGCGGGAACCCTAGTGTTCGGCTGTGCCGAACGGCCTCGCTGCGACGCGCTGGGTCACACCTGGTCACCCGGCTCGACGTCGCCGTCGACGTCGTCGGGGACGACCACCGGCCGCAGGAACCCCCAGAGGGCGAACACCGCGGCCAGCGCCACCATCCCGATGCCGCTCCACAGGTTGATGTTGAGCCCGTCCGCGCGGGACAGATCGGCGTCCTCGGTGAACCCGAGCCCGACCACGACGAGCACCACCCCGTAGACCGCGAACAGCATCGCGATCACCAGCCGCAGGTCGAACAGACCGGCCTTGCGCACCATGTCGATCCCTCCCGGTCAGCCGAAGACGATGTTGAGGACGACGGTCAGCACCAGCACCCCGACGCCCAGCAGCACCGGCGAGCGGTACCAGCCGGCGTCCTCGCCGGTCGTCGAGTGCCGGCGGTCCTCCTTGGGCGTCAGGCTCCAGACCAGCCCGACCAGCCTCTCCTCCGGCACCGGCCGCGTGGCCAGCGTGACCGCGACGCTGACCGCGATGTCCACCACGAACGCCGCGCCCGCGCCGACGAAGCTCGCGCCCTGGCCGGGCAGGTCCACCGCGCCGGTCTCGGCGAGCACGAACACGACGACGGCGGCGAACGTGCCCGCGACCAGGCCGGACCAGCCGGCGGCGGCGGACATGCGCTTCCAGAACATGCCCAGGATGAACGTGGCGAACAGCGGCGCGTTGAAGAACGAGAACAGCGCCTGGATGTAGTCCATGATGTTGCCGTAGCCGGCGGCCAGGAACGCGGTGCCGATGGCGACCACCGTGCCGCCGATGGTGGCCAGCCGGCCGACGCGCAGGTAGTACTCGTCGGGCCGGTCCTTGCGGACGTAGTCCTGCCACAGGTCGTAGGTGAAGACCGTGTTGAACGAGGACACGTTCGCCGCCACACCGGCCATGAACGACGCCAGCAGACCCGTGATCGCGATGCCGAGCATGCCGTTGGGCAGCAGTTCGCCGATCAGCGCGGGCAGGGCGTTGTTGTAGACGATGCCGGAGCTGCCGTCACCGGCCTTCAGCGCGGCCAGTTCCGGCACCACGACCGCCGCGATGATGCCCGGGATGATGATCACGAACGGGATCAGCGCCTTGGGGTAGGCGCCGATGATCGGCGTGCGCCGGGCGGCGGACATGCTCTTGGCCGACAGCGCGCGCTGCACCTCGGCGAAGTTGGTCGTCCAGTAGCCGAACGAGAGCACGAAACCCAGGCCGAACACGATGCCGATCACGCTGAGCACCGGGTTGGCGATGCCGGTCAGCTCGGTCGCGGGCCACGCCGAGAGCTGCTCGGCCCCGCCGGGTCCCGCGGTGACCTTGTCCACCAGGCCCTGCCAGCCGCCGACCTTGTGCAGGCCGACGATGGTCAGCGGCAGCAGCGCGGCGACGATGACGAAGAACTGGAGGACCTCGTTGTAGATCGCGGCGGACAGACCGCCGAGGGTCGTGTAGGTCAGCACGATGGCCGCCGCGATGACCACCGACAGCGGGATCGGCCAGCCCAGCATGAGGTTGAGCAGGAACGCCAGCGCGTACAGGTTGACGCCCGCGATGAGCACCTGGGCGGCGGCGAAGCTCAGCGCGTTGACCAGGTGCGCGCCCTTGCCGAAGCGGCGGCGCAGGAACTCCGGGACGCTGCGGACCTTCGAGCCGTAGTAGAAGGGCATCATCACCAGGCCGAGGAACACCATCGCCGGGATCGCGCCGATCCAGTAGTAGTGCACGGTCGCCATGCCGTACTGCGCGCCGTTGGCCGCCATGCCGAGCAGCTCGATCGCGCCGAGGTTGGCGGAGATGAAGGCCAGGCCGGTGACCCACGCGGGCAGGGAGCGGCCGGAGAGCAGGAAGTCCAGGCTGGAGGACACCGAGCGGCGGGCCAGGAAACCGATGCCCAGCACGAACGCGAAGTACACCGCGAGCAGCGCGTAGTCCAGCGGACCGGCGTCGAGCCGGAGGTCCGCCCCAGCGAGCACGGGCACCGTCGCCCACCTCCCCATTCAACAATCTCAAACAACATCGGACACTACCGCACACCCGATCAGCCGACCGTAGTGCACCGGAGTGGATCTCGCCGATCTGAACTACCCAGGCTCAAACCCCGTAGTCCCGGGCGTGACCCCAACAGGTGAAGCGACCGCGTACGGCGTCGACTACACGGCCCGCGAGCTCATGCCGTGGGAGTTGGCCCAGTACACCCGAGCCGGCGGCTACGACCTGCGGTTCCTGTTCCGGCCCGTCGGCTACCCGGCGAACCCCCGCTGCGTGACCCACCAGCCGGGCGCGCTCGCGCGGCACCGCGCGGCCGGGCGACTGGTGCTGCTCTACCACCGGCTCGGCGAGGCCGACGCGCGCGGCGGCCGGGACGCCGGATACGGCCACGCGCTGGCCGCCGTGACCGACGCCGCGTCCGAGGACTACCCCGACCACCTGCCGCTGGTGTTCGTGCTCTCGACCGTGCCGGGGGTGCCCGCGTCCCTGGCCGCAGAGTACCTGGAGGGCGCGGCGTCGGTGGCCGGTTTCGAGCGCACCTGGTGCGCCCCCCACCCGACCTGGTGCACCCGCTACTGGCCCGCGAGGCGGCAGCGGGCTACGTCCTGCACGGCCCGGCGTCGGCACTGCGCGACGGCATCGCGTTCCGCCAGTGGACCGACCGCCGCGTGTACCCGGGCCGCATCGACGCGGGTCTGGTCACCGCGCACGTGGACCTGGCCGAGTTCGAGCGTTACCGGGTGAGCACGAACGGTGTTTCCGCGTAGATCGGACCGGCGGTGGCGCCGATGAGGATTTGCGCGCCGGGCGTGGAATCACCGAATGATTCCGGCACCTTCACGGCGATGTCGACGAACCGCCCGGCGGCGTCGGTGGTGGCGTCCCCGACCCGCTGCCCGTGGAACGTGAAGACGACTCGCACGTGAGCGGGATACCCCTCACCACTGAGCCGCACCTCACCACCGGCCTTGCCGGACAACGGTAGCGCCGCGAGGTGGGCGGGCGAGACAACGGTGGAACTGGACCTCTGCACGAGCGGAGGAAGGGTGTCCTCGGCGACACAACCGGACCCGAGGAGAACGCCGAAGAAGATCAACGCAAACCAGCCGGATCTTCGTCTTCGTCTGCGCACAGCGGACGCTCCAGGGGTGATTTCCAGCGGGGCGTAAAGCGTATATCGCCGAATTCACCCTGCCACGCGCCCGAACGGCCGATGTCTACGGCAGCACTGCCGCGAGCGGCTCGCCCAACGCGCCGAAGGACCCGATCAATGCGGACAACGCCGACGCCAGGCCGCTCCCGGCGCCCGCCAGCGCGCCCGCCGACCGGAGCAGTCCGACGACCCGGCCCACGCGCCCGACCGCCTCGGCCGGGTCGGCACCCACGGCGTCGAGCTCCGCCCCCACCTCGGCGCGCACGGCGGGCGGCAGGGGCACGTTCCGCAGTTCCTCGCGCACCCGGTCGACGAGGGCGTTGTAGGTGGCGTTGCCGATGTTGACGGTCTGGTTCCCCTCGGCGTTGTTGATCACTCCGGCGTGCTGGCTGCCGATGTTGATGGCCATTGCGGCCTCCTCAGTGGTGGCGGACGGGGTAACGCTGGTCGACCTTGCGCTTGCGGGCGGTGGCGACGACGTGCAGCACGATCCCCGCGATCAGCAGCACGTTGCCGATGCCGCAGACCGCCCAGCCGACGAGCCCGACGGGGATGCCGCCGACCCGTGGTCCCATGAAGTCGAACTGGAAGTCCGGCATGGCGCCGGGCTCCTCCGGCAGGGTGGGGAGGCTCAGGTCGCTCATGAATCTGAGGACCATCGCCGCGAACACGCCACCCCCGACGACGATCAGCACCGCGCCGATCCAGATCAGCCGGGTGGCCCGGGTGCGGGTGGCGGCGATCTCGCGCAGGAACCCGTCCCGCTGGTGCAGGACGTACTGGTCGCGCCCGACGTTGTTGATCACGTCCGCCCGCTGCTCGGGGATCTCGAAGTGCGCGCCGTGCGGTGCGCGGACCGGCTCGTACAGCCCGGTGGCGGTGCCGTCGTAGGACTCCTCGAACCGCAGCTCGACGCCGCCGAACCCCACGACGTCGCCGTTGGCCAGCGGCCGGGCCGCGGACACGGTGGTCCCGTTGACGGCGGTCCCGTTGGTGGACCCGAGGTCCTCGACCACGACCCGCCCACCCCGCCGCACCAGCGCCGCGTGGCACGAGCTGACCGAGCGGTCGGGGATCCGGATGTCCACCGCACCCGACCGCCCCACGACGGCCCGCTCAGCGGCCACGACGAACGCCGCCCCCTTCAACGAGGCGGGCCTCACCACCACGAGCCGAGCCGCCATGACGCCCTCCGCCGGTCAGCACAATCCGCTGCACCAGAAGGGGCATCTCGAACCACCCGGATACGAGAAGGCGACGCCATCACCCGTTCGAGTGACGGGGGCGCTGCCTGGATCAAGGCATGAGCACGGCCACCAGCCGCTCCAGGTCGCCCGGTCTGGAGTAGTGGACGCGCTTGATCCCTTCGAGCACGGGGTGCAACTGCCGGGGGTCGAGGTCGTCGTCGACCACGAGCACGTGCATCGACCGCGGGAACTGCGACTTGACCTCCGGGTGGCTGAACATCTCCACCTCCAGTTTCGTCCACTTCGACTTCAGGAACGCCGGGCTGGCGAACGCCAGGAGGCAACGGCTGTTGCGCACGGCCTCGGCGATCGCGCTCATCGCCCGATCGCCGGGCAGCAGGTCGACGTCGTCGTACCAGCACCGGATGCCGCGCTCCTCCAGGAGTCGGCGCACCTCCAGCACGACCGGCTTGTCCGCGCTCGCATGGCACAGGAAGACGTCGTGGCTGTACCGCGACCTCTGCCGTCCGAGCGCCTTGGGGAACTCCCGGAACAGGGCGTCGTGCTGGCGGGGGCTCAGGTTGTCCACGCCCTTGGCGTCGATCCGCAGCACCTTCGCCGATCGGTCGAGGTTGGTGTAGGTGACCGGCTCGAACTCCAACTTCGGCAGGTCCGCCCACAGGACGGGGAAGTCCTTGCCGTACAGCTCGGTGTCGTCGGCGGCGCGCATCTCGCCGGAGACCAGGATGCAGATGCCCTTGGCCCCGCTGCCGGCCACCTCGATGCTGTCCAGCGAGACTTCGAAGGCGGTCAGGGGAACGACTTCGCAATACCGGCGCAGCGGTTGCAACGGGTCGTCGTCGGCGTCCGGTCCGATGCTCAACGGGCCGTCGTGCTCGGGTCCCAGCAGGTAGGTGACGTTGTCGCTGACGTGCTCCAGGATGCGCTCGGTGATGTAGGCCTGGAACTGCTCGACCGCGGACTTGTCGACGTCGTCGCCGAGCAGCCTGGACCGCAGGTCCTCGTTGTTGAACGACAGCATCGCGACGTCGGTGAGGGCCACGAGGTCGGCGGTGCGGTTGCGGGCGAGCGCGAACGCCAGCTCGCCGACGATCTCACCCGGGCCGTGGTGGTACCGGGGCGCCGCCTCGCCCTGGTAGCCCTTGCCCTCCGAGTTGTAGACGCCCACCTGGCCGCGGAGGATCACGAACAACGAGTCGCCGGGATCGTTGTACCGGCAGATCACCTCGCCCTCGCGCCGTTCGACCAGCTGCCCGAGGCGGACGACCGCCGCGAGCTCCTCGGGTTTCAGCCTGCTCAGCAAGGGGTTGGCCTTGCGGATCTGGTCGTTGGGGTCGCGGTACCAGAGGTTGCCCGCCACCGGGCGCAGCTTCGCGGTGAGGGTCTTGTCCGCCGAGTTCATCTGCCAGATCCGCTTGGCCAGGTACAGCAGCTCCCAGCTGTCGCCGTCGTCGACGGGAGTCGGCGAATGGTTCAGACGGGCCAATTCGCCGCGCATTTCCACCGGCCATTCGGCCTCGGTCCCGTCGAGGGTCATCAATGACAGGAGATAAGTGGGGAAATCGCGACTGGGCACCGCCCGCTCGTCGTGGAAGAGCACCGGCGGGACGGTCTCCACCGCGTCGAACCCGCGGCGGAACTCCTCGGACACGACCACGTGGTCCAGGCGCATCTGCTCCAGCAACCAACCCGCGTAGTTGATGCCCGCGCCGACGAGCTGGACCCGGCGGTCCGCCCCGACGATGTCGCACACCTCGCCCGCGTGGCACGTGATGTCCAGCGGCACCCCTTCCGCCCGGCTCCAGGCCAGCAGCTCCGCCACCAGGTCCACCACGGGTTGCTGCCAGTCGGCCTGCCGGAACACGACATGACCGCCGTCACCGCCGGACGACCACACCACCACGCCGGGCGGAGCCGCCTCGATCGCGTCCCGCACGATCTGGTTGATCTTGCGGACCCGGAGGACCTGGACGGGGCCGTCGCTCGCCGAATGCCGCCGGATGTCGCACGAGACGATCGCCACCCGGTAGTACTTGACATCGTCGTGCGACTGCATGGAGCGCCTCCGTACCGCACCCCGGACCAGGAGGCGCAATATTGCGGAAACACCGTTATGGGTGCTGTCGCCACACTAGCCGGTGAGGCGCGCGGACACTTCCGATGGCGCTCGAATCAGAAAAGCCGGAACTCGTCCGGTTCGATGCCGCGCAGTTCGTCGTAGTCCAACACCACGCACCGGATGCCGCGGTCCTCGGCCAGGGTGCGGGCCTGGGGCTTGATCTGCTGGGCCGCGAACACGCCGCGGACCGGGGCCAGGAGGGGGTCGCGGTTGAGGAGGTCGAGGTAGCGGGTCAGTTGTTCCACGCCGTCGATCTCGCCTCGGCGTTTGATCTCGACGGCCACCGACGCGCCGGTCTCGTCGCGGCACATCAGGTCTACCGGGCCGATCGCCGTGGGGTACTCGCGGCGGACCAGGGTCCAGCCCTCGCCGAGGGTGGTGACGTGTTCGGCCAGGAGTTTTTGCAGGTCCGCTTCCACCCCGTCCTTCACCAGACCCGGTTCGGGGCCCAGTTCGTGCTTCGAGTCGTGGAGGACCTCGGCCAGGGTGATGATGAGCTTTTCGCCCGCCTTGTTCTGCACGACCCACATGTCCGGGTCCTCGATGAGCCAGCACGGGGGGCTCATCCAGTTCAGCGGCTTGAACGCCCGGTCGTCGGAGTGGATGGACACCGAGCCGTCGGCCTTGATCAGCAGCAGGCGCTGGGCCATCGGCAGATGGGCCGTGAGGCGTCCGACGTAGTCGACCTGGCAGCGAGCGATGACGAGGCGCACGGTCGGACAGGCTACGGGGTGCGGGGGGCGCGGCACCGGCAGGTACCGTCGGGCGTCGTGTCACTGCTTCGCACCCAACCCGTGGAACGAACGGCCCCGACCGGTCTGCGGCGCACGATGGGGCTGGTCCCGCTGGTCGCCCTCTCCGTCGGCGCGACGCTGGGCACCGGGATCTTCGTGGTGCTCGGGCAGGCCGCGCCGGTCGCCGGGCCGGCGGTGGCGGTGTCGTTCGTCGTGGCGGCGTTGGCCGCGTTGTTCTCCGCCTTGTCCTATGCCGAGTTGGCGGGTGCGGTGCCGGTGTCGGGGTCCGCCTACTCCTACACCTACGCCACGCTGGGTGAGCTGGTGGCGTGGGTGTGCGGGTGGTGCCTGCTGCTGGAGTACGGGGTGTCCGTGGCGGCGGTCGCGGTGGGGTGGAGCGGGTACCTCAACGCGTTCCTGGACGCGACGGTCGGGGTGCAGTTGCCGGCCGCGTTGTCGGGGGACGTGGTGAACCTGCCGGCGGCTGTCGTGGTGCTGTTGGCCACGGCCGTGCTCTTGGGCGGGGCGAAGGAGAGTGCGCTGGTCACGACGGTGACCACGGTGCTGAAGGTCGCCGTGCTGCTGTTCTTCGTGGTGGTCGCGGTGTTCGGGTTCCAGCAGGAGAACCTCGCGCCGTTCGCGCCGGCCGGGGTCGCGGGCGTGACCGGGGCCGCCTCGCTGGTGTTCTTCTCGTTCATCGGGTTCGACGCCGCCTCGACGGCCGGGGAAGAGGCGCGCAACCCGCAGCGGGACCTGCCGCGGGCGATCATGATCTCGCTGGCGATCGTGACCGCGGTGTACGTGCTGGTGGCACTGACCGCCGTGGGCGCGGTCGGGGTCGGTGTGCTGGAGGGGTCGGACGCCTCGCTGGCCACCGTGCTCCAGCACGTGACCGGGGCGTCGTGGCCGTCGGTCGTGCTGTCGGCGGGTGCTGTGGTCGCCATCGCGTCCGTCGTGTTGACCGTCCTGTATGGACAGACGCGGGTGCTGGTGGCGATGTCCCGGGACGGGCTCGTGCCGCCGGTGTTCGCCCGGATCGGGGCGCGCCGGGTGCCCACCGCGAACACGCTCATCGTCGGCGTGGTGGTCGCGGTGCCGGCCGCCCTGGTGCCCCTCGGGCAGCTCGCGGAGGCCACGAGCATCGGCACGCTGGTGGCGTTCGGGCTGGTCAACGTGGGTGTCATCGTGCTGCGGCGGACCCGGCCGGACCTGCCGCGCGGCTTCCGCACGCCGTGGGTGCCGGTGGTGCCGCTGCTGGGCCTGGTGATGTGCGTGCTGCTGGTCGCGGGGCTCGCCCCGGTGACCTGGTTGGCGTTCGGGATCTGGTCCGTGGTGGGGTTGGTGGTGTACTTCGCCTACGGGCGCAGGCGCTCGCAGCTGGCACAGGGAGAGTGATCGTGGAGACCCTCGGATCACGCGAGGTGTACGCGAACCCGTGGATGACGGTCCGCGAGGACCCGATCCGGCGCGCCGACGGCACGACCGGCATCTACGGCGTGGTGGACAAGCCGGACTACGCGCTGGTCATCCCGCTGGACGGGGAACGGCTGCGGCTGGTCGAGCAGTACCGCTACCCGCTGGGCATGCGGCGGTGGGAGTTCCCGCAGGGCACCGCCCCGGAACGCGCCGACACCGACCCGCTCGCGCTGGCCGAGCGCGAGCTGCGCGAGGAGACCGGGCTGCGCGCCGGGAAGCTCGTGGAACTCGGGCTGCTGGACGTGGCGCCGGGCATGTCCAGCCAGCGCGGCCGGGTGTTCCTGGCCACCGAGCTGACCGAGGGCTTCCACGAGCGGGAGCCCGAGGAGCAGGACATGCGCTCGGCGTGGTTCCCGCGGGCGGAGTTCGAGGCGATGGTGGCGCGCGGTGACATCACCGACGCCCAGTCCATCGCCGCCTACACCCTGCTCCTGCTGCACGAGCACGCCCAGCCGTGACCGGCATCGCGGTCGAGGAGCTGCTGTCCGCCGACGTCCTGGCCTTCGCCGACGACCTGGCGGACGTGCTGGTGGACGCCGTCGACGGCGGCGCGTCGGTGGGCTTCCTGGCCCCGCTGCCGCACGCGCACGCCGTGGCGTGGTGGAAGTCGCGGGCGGCGGCCGTGGCCAACGGGGTGCTCGTGGTGTGGGTGGCCCGCGTGGACGGCCGGATCGCCGGCACCGTGCAGGTGGCGTCCACCACGATCCCCAACGGCAGGCACCGCGCCGAGGTGCTGAAACTGCTGGTGCACCGCGACTTCCGGGGCCGCAGGCTGGGCCGCGAGCTGCTGTCCACCGCCGAGAAGGGCGCGGCGGCGCTCGGGGCGTCCCTGCTGGTGCTGGACACCCAGACCGGGTCGCCGGCCGAGGCGCTGTACCGGTCGGCGGGGTGGGCGGAGGCGGGCGTGATCCCGGACTACGCCGCCGACCCGGGTGGCGTGCTGCGGCCGACGACGCTGTTCTACAAGAAGGTCTGACCAAGAATGGCGCCAAGGCCGGGTTCGCGGACACCGCGACCGAGCCCGATCAGTGCCTCGACGCCGTCGACACCCAGCCGATGAGCGGGTCGTGACCAGTGGCATCAGGCGGCGAAGTGCGCCTTCACGGTCGCGATCTCCTGGACGAAGAGGGCTTCCAGGTCGTCCAGGAAGCCCTCCGGCGCGTCGGGGACCACGCGGAACTCGCGCTCCCAGTCGATGAAGCTGCGGCCCGGTTCGTTCGTCACCGGCCGGATCCGGTAGGTGGCCACGTAGTCGACGATGAACAGCACCTGCTCGACCGAGCGGTAGGTGAGCGAGCGGTCGGTTTCCGAGCGGCCGGCTACTTCCTCGACGGCCAGGTCGTGGTTGGGCAGGAGGGTGAACTCGAAGGTCGACGGGACCTTCTTCGCCGAGCCGCCGTGGGTCCAGTGCGCGTTCTCGATGCCCTCGCCGAACACGATGTCGAGCAGCACCATCATGTCCCGGACCTTCGCCCACACCTCGTCGGCGTCGGCGTCGAGGACGGCTGAGTGGTAGACGGAGTACTTCGGCGACAGGGCCACGGTGGTCTCCTAGTGCGTGGCGAGCACTTCGGGGAAGCGCCGCACGGGCGGGCCGCGGGGTGCGTGCCCAGTTGACCAAGTCGTCGAACACCGACGTCGTGTTACCGGACGCCGCCGTGGTCGGTTCGGGCGGACACGCCGCTAGTCGGTCCAGTTCGCCGGGCGCTTCTCCAGGAACGACGACATGCCCTCCTTGGCCGCCGGGGTCTGGGAGGCCGCCGCCATCACCTCGACCGCGATCGCGTAGGCGTCGGACTCCGGCCGGTCGAGCTGGGCGTAGATGGTCTGCTTGCCCAGCGCCTTGCTCGCGCGGCTGCCCCGGGTTGCCCGGCGCATCAGGTCGTCGACCGCCGCGTCCAGCTCCGCCGAGGGGACCACGCGGTTCACCAGGCCCCACTGCTCGGCGGTGCGAGCGTCGACGACGTCGCCGGTCAGGGCCATCTCCATCAGGCGCTTGCGGCCGATCGCGCGGGCCACCGGGACGGCCGGGGTGTGGCAGAACCAGCCGCCCTTGCCGCCGGGCAGCGCGAAACCGGCCTCCTCGGCCGCCACGGCCAGGTCGCAGGACGCCACGAGCTGGCAGCCCGCCGCCGTCGCGAGGCCGTGCACGCGGGCGATCACCACCTGCGGGATGGACTCGATCGTGCGCATCAGGTCCGTGCACAGGGTCAGCAGGTCGCGCACGCCTTCGAGGTCGCGCGACGCCACGTCGGCGAAGTCGTGGCCGGCTGAGAACACCGGGCCTTCCGCGGCCAGCACCACGCCCACCGCGTCGGTGCCGGCGACCGCGCGGAACGCCGCCAGCAGCTCGGCGAGGTGGTCGTGGGACAGCGAGTTGCGCCTGTTCGCGCGGTCCATCGTGATCCGGACGACGTGGTCCGCCTCTTCGACGCGAATGTGCTGGTACTCGGCCATGTTCCGACCGTAGTCCGGCGTGCAACCGCCCGCTCGGCGCACTCCGTCCTGGAGTCATGAGACGACTGCTCGTGCTCGCCCTGGCCGCGTCGCTGGCGGCGGGGTGCGCCTCCTCCGACACCGGCTCCGGCACCGCCACCGGACCGGTCCTGCCGACCGAGGCCGCGCCGGTCGACTTCCCGGTGGACGCCAAGCCCCGGCCGATCGTGCTCCTCGGGTCGCGGGTGGAGGTGGTGGACGGGTACAAGTCGGGCGAGGAGAAGCTGGGCGCGACCGAAGGCGGGTTCGAGTTCGTCGGCACCCCTCCCGCCACACCGGAGGCCGCGCCCGTCGAACTGCCCGACGGCACGTCGAAACTGCCGTTCCTGCCGATGTCCGACGCCTTGCAGGCGGTGAGCGCGCCGCCACGCGGCAAGGGGCAGCAGAACGCTCCCGTGCGGCTGGTGAGCGCCGAGTTCGGCACGGCGGAGTTCAGCACCGACCGGGGGCGGTGGCCGCTGCCCGCGTGGCGGTTCACCACCGAGGCGGGCAGCGTGCTGGCGATGCCCGCGCTCGCGCCCGACTGGTTCTGGAGGCTCGGGGAGGTGCAGCCGGCGGTGACCACCAACGCGAGCGGCACCGGCGTGGACATCACCGTGTCGATGCCCAAGGCGCCCGAACCGTGCCCCGGCGACGAGCCCGCGCGCAACGAGCCCGTGGTGACCGAGTCGGCGACGTCGGTGACGGTCACCGTGCGGACCATCGGGACCGTGGGTCAGTGCCCGCGCACGCTCGCGCTGACCATGCAGCCCTACCCGGTGAAGCTGGCCAAGCCGCTGGGCAACCGACTGTTGGTGGACGGGCAGGGCGGGGTCGTCGCCGTCACGAAGCAGTAGTCAAGTCAACGAAGCAGTGGTCACGAAGCAGTGGTCAACGAAGCGGCAGGGACGCGGAACGTGCGGCGGTAGGCGTCGGGCGCGACCCCGAGTTCGGCCCGCAGCCGCCGCCGCAGGTTGGCCGCCGTGCCCAGCCCGGACCGCTCGGCGACCCGGTCCACCGGCAGGTCCGTGGTCTCCAGGAGCCGTTGCGCGAGCAGGACCCGCTGCTTCTGGAGCCACCGGCCGGGCGTGCTGCCGGTGGCGGCGAGGAACACGCGGTGGAACGTGCGCTCGCTCAGGCCCGCGTGGTCGGCGAGGTCGGTGACGCCGATCGGTTCGGTCAGCCGGTCCACCGCCCAGTCCACTGTGGACGCGATGCCCTCCCGGTTCGGCTGGTGCGGCAAGGGCGGGTCGACGTACTGGCGTTGACCGCCCTCCCGGGCCGGCGGCATGACCAGGCGGCGGGCGAGCGCGGCGGCGACGTCCGCGCCGTGCGCCCGGCGGACCAGGTGCAGGCACAGGTCCAGCCCGCCGACGACACCGGCCGACGTGAGCACGCGGCCCTCGTCGGTGAACAGGACGTCCCGCAGGACCGTGGCGGTCGGCGCGGCGTGTTCGAGGGCGTCCAGCAGGCGCCAGTGCGTGGTCGCCTCCCGTCCGTCGAGCAGGCCGGCGGCGGCGAGTGTGAACGCGCCCGAGCACAGCGCGGCGACCGTGCCGTCGAACGCCCGCAGCGCCCGGACCGCCGACCCCGGCACCTCCGCCAACGGGTCGACGCGCCCCGGGACCACCACCAGGTCGCAGTCCGCGAGCCCGGACAGCCCGTGCGTGGCCGGCACCAGCCCGACCGGGTGCAGGGGTGTCGCCACCCGTCCCGGCGCGCAGAACCGCACCTCGAACGGGCCGATCCCGGCGTCGGACCGGTCCACGCCCCACACCTCGCCGACCACCGAGATGTCGAACGTCCGGCTGCCGGGCAGCACCAGCACTCCCACCGTGCGCATGGCAGGAAAGTACCGGATCGCGCCGGATCTGCCACTCGTCCGGGCGGGCACCGCGGCGAAGACTGGCCGCCATGACGAACACCGCGCTCATCATCGTCGACGTGCAACGGGGATTCGACGACCCGGTGTGGGGCCGCCGCAACAACCCCGACGCCGAGGCCAACATCGCCGCGCTGCTGGACTCCTGGGACGGTCCCCTGGTCTACGTCCGGCACAACTCCACCAGGCCCGGCTCGACCCTGGCCCCCGGCGGCGAGGGCAACCGCTTCAAACCCGAACTCGACCGCGCCACCCCGGACCTGGTGTTCGGCAAGAAGGTCAACTCCGCGTTCCACGGCGAGGTGGACCTGCACGCGTGGCTGACCAACCGCGGCATCACGGACATCGTGCTGGCCGGCATCCAGACCAACATGTGCGTCGAGACCACCGCCCGCGTCGGCGGCAACCTGGGCTACCGGGTGAAGCTCGTCCTCGACGCCACCTTCACCTTCGACCTCGAAGGCCTGACGGCGGAGCAGCTCTACGAGACCACGGCGACCAACCTGCGCGGCGGCGGCTTCGCGGAGATCGTGTCCACCAAGGACATCACCGGCTGACGTGGACCGGCTCCGGCGGGGTCGCAGGACACCCGCCGGAGCCGGGAGTTCTACAGGCCGCGCGACTGGCGGACCACCGTGACGATCTCGTCCATGATCTGGGTCAGCTCGTAGTCCTTGGGCGTGAACACCCGGGCGATGCCGCGGTCGACCAGCTTCGCCGCGTCGTCCGGGGGCACGATGCCGCCGACGATCACCGGCACGTCACCCGCGCCGGCCGCGCGCAGGCCGTCGACCACCGCGGGCACGACCTCCAGGTGCGAGCCGGACAGGATGGACAGGCCGACCACGTGCACGTCCTCCTGCACGGCCGCCGCCACGATCTGCGCCGGGGTCAGGCGGATGCCCTGGTAGACCACCTCGAAGCCGACGTCCCGGGCGCGCACGGCCACCTGCTCCGCGCCGTTCGAGTGCCCGTCCAGGCCCGGCTTGCCGACCAGGATGCGCAGGCGCTCGCCCAGTTCCTCGCCGGTCGTGCGCACGCGCTCGCGGACGCGGGCGATCTCCGCCCCCGCCTCGCCGGACGCCGAAGCGGCGGAAACCCCGGTGGGAGCGCGGTATTCGCCGAACGTCTCGCGCAACGCCGACGCCCACTCACCCGTCGTCACACCGGCCTTGGCGCACGCGATGGTGGCCTCGACCAGGTTCGCGTCCGTCTTCGCCGCCGCCCGCAGAGCGTCCAAAGTGGACGAAACGGCGTCGTTGTCGCGGGCCGCCCGCCACGCCTTGATGGCCTCCACGGCGTGCTGCTCGACGATCGGGTCGATGGTCTCGATCGCGTTCGCGCCCTCGGCCTGCAACGGCGACGGCTCGGTGGTGGCGAACTTGTTCACGCCCACCACGACGTCCTCGCCGGCCTCGATCCGCCGCCGCCGCTCCGCCAGCGACGACACCAGCTGCGACTTCATGTACCCGGACTCGACGGCCGCCACCGCGCCGCCCATCGCCTGCACGCGGTCGATCTCCTCGCGCGCGCCGGCCACGATCTCCGCCACCTTGGCCTCGATGACGTGCGACCCGGCGAAGATGTCCTCGTACTCCAGCAGGTCGGTCTCGTAGGCCAGCACCTGCTGCATGCGCAGCGCCCACTGCTGGTCCCACGGCCGCGGCAGGCCCAGGGCCTCGTTCCACGCGGGCAGCTGGATCGCGCGGGCGCGGGCGTCGCGGGACAGGGTCACCGCGAGCATCTCCAGCACGATCCGCTGGACGTTGTTCTCCGGCTGCGCCTCGGTCAGCCCCAGCGAGTTGACCTGCACGCCGTAGCGGAACCGGCGGTGCTTGGGGTTCTCGATGCCGTACCGGTCGCGGGTGATCTCGTCCCACAGCTGGACGAACGCCCGCATCTTCGCCATCTCCTCGACGAACCGCACACCGGCGTTCACGAAGAAGGAGATGCGCGCGACGACCTCGCCGCGCCGCTCCTCGGGCACCTGCCCGGAGTCGAACACCGAGTCCAGCACGGCGATCGCGGTCGACATCGAGTACGCGATCTCCTGCGCCGGCGTCGCGCCGACCTCCTGGAGGTGGTACGAGCAGATGTTGATCGGGTTCCACTTCGGCACGTTCGCCACGGTCCAGGCCACCATGTCGGTGATCAGCCGCAGGCTGGGGCCGGGCGGGAACACGTACGTGCCGCGGGACAGGTACTCCTTGATGATGTCGTTCTGCGTCGTGCCGGCCAGGGCCGCGCGGTCCGCGCCCTGCTCCTCGGCGACGCTGACGTAGAGCGCGAGCAGCCACATGGCGGTCGCGTTGATGGTCATCGAGGTGTTGGCCTCGCCCAGCGGGATCTGGTCGAACAGCGCCCGCATGTCGCCGATGTGGCTCACCGGGACGCCGACCTTGCCGACCTCGCCCTTGGCGAGCTCGTCGTCGGGGTCGTACCCGGTCTGGGTGGGCAGGTCGAACGCCACGGACAGACCGGTCTGCCCCTTGGCCAGGTTGCGGCGGTAGAGCGCGTTGGACGCGGTCGCGCTGGAGTGCCCCGCGTAAGTCCGCATCACCCAGGGGCGGTCGCGCTCACGGTCGGCCGGATACGGCACGGCTGCCTCCTACGACGTTGTTCTCCGTAGCGTACTGACGAGTAACTCACGCCGCGCGTGGCGTTGCCCACTGAATCGAGCCCGGAGGAGCATGGGTGTCGTGACCGCGCTCACCCAAACCGCGCTGCTGCTCGTGGTGTTCGTGGGACTGGCCCTCGTGCTGCGGTGGGCGTTCGGCGACGACCGGCGCGCGGTGCCCGACCACACCGGCGAGGACTTCGGTCTCCTGGTCGAGGTGGCCGTGCTGCCGACCGCGGCGGCGGCGGAGGTGCTGGCCACCCGGTTGCGGGACGCGGGGATCAGGGTCACCGTGGTGCTCCGGGGCGCCGGGCACCGCCTGCTGGTCTTCCCCGCCGACGTGCCCGACGCGAAGCTCCTGCTGAAGGGGTCGCCATGACGATCGGTCTGTCCCGCGTCGCCGGTGCCGAGGAGGACATCTCCCTGGACGAGCTCCGGCTCGCCGCCCGCAACCACGGGCTGCCCCTGGAGGCGCTGCGCTACGACGTGACCCCGGAGGGCCTGCACTACCTGCTGGTCCACTACGACATCCCGCACGTCGACGCGGGCGCGTGGCGGCTGGACGTCCTGGGCCGGCGGTACTCCCTCGACGACCTGCGCGCCCTGCCCGCCGTGACCGCCCGCGTGACGCTGGAGTGCGCCGGCAACGGCCGCGCCAAGCTCTACCCGCGGCCGGTGAGCCAGCCGTGGCTGGACGAGGCCGTCGGGTGCGCGGAGTGGACCGGGACCCCGTTGGCCCCGCTGCTGGCCGACCTGCCGCCCGACACCGTGGACGTCGTGTTCACCGGCGCCGACCACGGCCTGGACCGGGGTGTCGAGCAGGACTACCAGCGGGCGCTGCCGGTGGCCGAGGCGCTGCGCGAGGACGTGCTGCTGGTGTACGCGATGAACGGCCGTCCGCTGCTGCCGCAGCACGGGTTCCCGCTGCGGCTGGTGGTGCCCGGCTGGTACGGCATGGCGCACGTGAAGTGGCTGCGCTCGGTGGCCGCGCTGAACCACCGGTTCGAGGGCTTCCAGCAGGCCGTGTCGTACCGGATCAAGCAGGACGCCGACGAGGACGGCGTGCCGGTGACGCGGATCCTGCCCAAGGCCCTGCTGGCCCCGCCCGGCTTCCCCGACTTCATGACCCGCCGCCGGTTCGTGACCGCGGGTCCTGTCCTGCTGGAGGGCCGCGCGTGGTGCGGGTTCGCGCCGATCGCCCGCGTCGAGGTCGGCGTCGACGGCGTGTGGCACGAGGCCGAGCTCGACCCGGCCGGCGACCCCTACGCGTGGCGGCGCTTCGAGCACGTGTGGGAGGCGACCCCGGGCGAGCACGAGCTGAGCGTGCGGGCCACCGACGCCGAGGGCCGCACCCAGCCCGTCGACCAGCCGTGGAACCGCCAGGGCATGGCCAACAACATGGCGCAGCGCCTGGCGGTCACCGTCAGGCCGTGACGCGCTCCACGGTCGCGCCGAGCTTGCGCAGGTTCTCCACGAAGCCCGGGTAGCCGCGCTCGATGTGGAAGATCTCGTACACCTCGGTCTTGCCGTCCGCGCACAGCCCGGCCAGCACCAGGCCGGCGCCCGCGCGGATGTCCGACGCCCACACCGGGGCGCTGGACAGCTTCTCCACGCCCCGCACCACGGCGTGGTGCCCGTCGGTGCGCGCGTCGGCCCCGAGCCGGACCATCTCCTCGATGAACCGGAACCGCGCCTCGAACAGGTTCTCGGTGATCATCGACGTGCCCTCGGACACGCTGGACAGCGCGATCGCGAACGGCTGGAGGTCGGTCGCGAACCCCGGGTAGGGCAGCGTCACGAAGTCCACCGACTGCGGCCGGCCGTCCTGGACGACGCGGAAGGAGTTGTCGTCGAAGGTCGTGACCTCCGCGCCCGCCATGCGCAGCTTCTCCAGCACCAGGTCCAGGTGGTGCGGGTTCACGCCGCGCACGGTGATGTCACCCCGCGTCATCGTGGCGGCGAACGCCCACGTGGCTCCGACGATCCGGTCGCCGATGACCCGGTGCTCGGTCGGCTGGAGCGACTCCACGCCGTGCACGGTCAACGTCGACGTGCCCGCGCCCTCGATCTTCGCGCCCATCTGCTGGAGCATCACGCAGATGTCGACGATCTCCGGCTCGCGCGCCGCGTTGTCGATGACCGTCGTGCCGTTGGCCAGCACCGCCGCCATCAGGATGTTCTCCGTCGCGCCGACACTGGGGAAGTCCAGCCAGATCTGCGCGCCGTGCAACCCCTCGGCCTCGGCGACCACGCACCCGTGCTCGATCTCGCTGTGCGCGCCGAGCTTGCGCAGCCCGTTCTGGTGCATGTCCAGCGGCCGGGACCCGATCGCGTCCCCACCGGGCAGCGCCACCACCGCGCGCTTGCAGCGGCCGACCAGCGGCCCCAGCACGCACACGGAGGCCCGCAGCTTGCCCATCGCCTCGGAGTCGGCGCGGTGGTTGAGCTCCTTGGGCGTGGTGATCGTGGCGACGTCCCCGGAGAGCGTGACCTCGCAGCCCAGGCTGCGCAGGACGTCGGCCATCAGCGGCACGTCCAGGATCTCGGGGCAGTTGGTGATGGTGGTCGTGCCCTCGGCCAGCAGTGCCGCCGCCATCAGCTTCAACACGCTGTTCTTGGCACCGACGACGTCGACCTCGCCGACCAGCCGCGCACCGCCCTGGACCCGGAAGTGTTCGCTCACCAAGGAAACTCCTCATCCGGTCGTTGCTTGCGGTCGTGCTCGTGTTCGTGCACGTGCACGTGCTCGCGTTGGTGCTTGCGTTGGTGCTTGCGTTGCTGTTTGCGCCGCAATCGTACGGATGCGCTGAATCAAGCCAGTGCCCGGAGCCCCTTACAGTGCACGGCATGGCGGTTCACCTCACCAGGATCTACACCCGCGTAGGCGACGACGGCACAACGGGCCTGGGCGACTTCAGCCGAGTCCCCAAGACCTCGCCCAGGATCACGGCGTACGCGGACTGCGACGAGACCAACGCGTCCCTGGGCGTGGCCCTGGCGCTGGGTGCGCTGGCCGAGGACGTGGCTTCTGTCGTGCGCAAGGTCCAGAACGACCTGTTCGACGTGGGCGCGGACCTGTGCACCCCGATCGTCGAGGATCCCCAGTACCCGCCGTTGCGCATCACGCAGCAGTACGTGGACCGGCTGGAGGCGTGGTGTGACGAGTACAACAGCAGGTTGGGCAAGCTGGAGTCGTTCATCCTCAACGGCGGTACGCCTGGAGCGGCTCTGCTGCACCAGGCTCGGACTATTGCTCGGCGGGCGGAGCGGTCTACTTGGGCGTTGATCGAGGCGGAGCCCGAGGCGACGAACGTGCTGGCGGCGAAGTACTTGAACCGCCTCTCGGATCTGCTGTTCATCCTCGCCCGGGTCGCCAACCCTGATGGTGACGTCCTGTGGCAGCCCGGCGGCAACGCTGACGCTGATGCTGACACCGACGCTGACGCTGACGCCGAGGGAAACGCGTAGCTCCGGCTC
The DNA here is from genome assembly GCF_037401995.1 of Saccharothrix sp. CCNWYY140. Lineage (NCBI taxonomy): Bacteria > Bacillati > Actinomycetota > Actinomycetes > Pseudonocardiales > Pseudonocardiaceae > Saccharothrix > Saccharothrix sp. CCNWYY140. Next base: position 232 of record NZ_JBBEGC010000032.1, on the reverse strand, counting down.
CGACTCCGACGCAGCTACAGGCTCCGGCAGCCGCAAGCCCACTTCACCACCTCACAAACCGGCCGCGCGCTTTTCGCGCCGCAGGCGCGGTTCACGGGGCTCCCAAGCCCAGGGGAAGGGCCTCGGTTTCTCCCCCGTACGGCCTGGGCGAAGCCCAACCACGCTTTCCCCGTTTTTGCAACCACGCTTCACCGGTTGCGAAAACGGGGAAAGCGTGGTTGCCTCCGGCAGG
>NZ_JBBEGC010000031.1:0-70847 GCF_037401995.1 Saccharothrix sp. CCNWYY140 | reverse complement strand
CAGGCCGGACGGGGAAAGAAACCGAGGCCCTTCCCGTGGGCGCTAGCCGCTTCGGCTCGCGCCTTCGGCGCGGAGCACCCTTCGGGCGAGGAGGGGCGCGTGGGCTTGCGGGTGCCGGATTGTCGGCGATGTAGAGAACCGCCGAAGGCCAACCCACGGCCTCCGGCGGTTCTCGTCGATCAGGTCTGGCTCAGGTCTGGCTCAGGTCAGGCGGTGGTGCCGGTGACCGTGGTGCCGGACTTCGTGACGTAGTAGGTCAGCTTCTCCCCGCTCCAGTAGTGGAACGTCAGCGTGACCCGGGCGCTGTCCCGAACCCCGTCGAAGAACGCCGTCTTCATGACCGTCGTGCTGTTGGCGTAGTCAGGCGCGAAGGTGGCGTCGAACTCCTTGAACGACGTCCAGTCGTGCGGTCCGGCGTTGGTGCCGTCGTCGTACTTGGCTTCCATCGTGGCCAGTTGGTCGCCCCGGAAGTTGGTCGGGATGGCGAAGGAAGCCGTGGTGCCGGTGGCGTTCGACAGGACAGGCGTGTCGTAGGTGATCAGGTTGATCCGCCACGGCACGCCCTGCGAGAACCGGGCGTGCAGCACTGCGTTGGTGCCGTACTCCCGTGCGCCGCTCAGCCTGGTCATCAGGGATGCCGTCAGGGTGAGTTGGTCGCCGGAGACCGTGTAATCACGGCCCTGTACCAGGTCGGTGGTGCCCTGGCGCAGGCCGACGAACTTGGTCCCGTTCAGGTTGAGCGTCAGGGTCTTGGCCGTCACCGGCGACGACTTGGTGGAGAAGACCAGGTCCGAGTACGCCGTGCCGGAGCGGGTGGTCCAGCTGGACTTGATCTGGGCCCACAGTTCCGGGTCGCGCCACTGGTAGGTGGTGCGGTTGAAGTGCTGGCCGTTGTCCCACAGCATGGTGGTGAGCTTCTTGGCGCGTGCGTAGTAGCCGAAGAACTCGAAGAACTTCAGCTTCTCGCCCTGCTCGATGGTGCCGGTGTGCCGGTCGAACCCGAGCAGGCCGTACTCGCCCACGATGACCGGGATGCCGCGTGCGACGAACGTGTTGTAGGCACGGTCGAAGGTGTCGGTCAGGTCCTTCTGGACGGTGGCGTCGAAGCGGGTGCCGCCGGCGACGTTCGCGCTGAACGGCCAGTAGCCGTAGTTGTGGATGGTCGCGACCAGGTAGGGGTCGTTGAAGGTGCGGAAGGAGTTCGCCAGGGCGTCCAGGTGGTCCTGGCCGCCGTTGGTGTGCAGGGTGGGCAGGATCAGCAACCGGTTCGCGTTGCCGCCGCCCGAGCCGCGCACGATGTCGCGGAAGGACGCGTTCAGCTCGTGCAGGAGCTGCTCTTCCTGCTCGACGCCGGTGCTGCCGGCGAACTGCGGCTCGTTGACGCTCTCCAGCACCAGCTTCGGGCCGAAGTCCTTGAGCGCGGCGGCGATCTGGGTCCACAGCGCGTTGTAGCGGGCCAGTACGCCGGCGCGGTCGCCCGGCATGGCGTTGATCCACTGCCACGAGTCGTGGTGCAGGTTGACCATGACGTAGAGGTCGTCCTGCAACGCCCAGCTGACGACTTCCTTCACCCGGTCGAGGTAGGCCTGCTCGATCGCGTAGTCGGGCGCGGGGCCGGTGTGGGCGCTCCACGTGACGGGCAGGCGGACGCTCTTGAAGCCCTGGGCCTTGATGTTGTCCAGCAACGCCTTGGTGATGCGCGGGTTGCCCCAGGAAGTCTCGTCGCTGCCCGTGGAGTCCAGGGTGTTGCCCAGGTTCCAGCCGGGCTGCATCGCCGCGACCTGCTGCGCGGCGGTGGGGGCCTTGGCGTCGGCGCACGCGACGCCGTTGAGGGAGAACGACGACGGCGCGGTGTTGGAGCCCGTCCACGAACCCTTGAAGCCGAACGTCACCGTCCCGTTCCCGGCGATGGCGGCGTTGTACCCGGCGTTCGCGGCGGTGGCCTGGCCGTCGGACGACGTGACCGCCGCGTTCCACGCCCGGTCGACCTGCTGACCGGACGGCCACTGCCAGCTCAGCCGCCAGCCGTCGATCGCGTCGGCGCCGAGGTTGTTGACCGCAACCTCGGCGTTGAAGCCGCCTGACCACTGGCCGGTCACCGAGTACGACACGCTGCACGCGGTGGTCGCGGCGGCGGCCGGCTGACCCGCGCCCACGACCAGGCCTGCGGCCAGGGTCGCGAACCCGGCCGCCGCGACGCCTATCCGGCGCCCGACCGCTCGGGTCTTGCTGCCCAATCCGAACATGGAACTCCTTACCTTGTGCGACAACGGGAACGTCGAGGGGCGAGCGGGCGCGCGAGGAGGCGGCGACGTGGCCGTGGGGGAAATCGATGCGCTGCGCCTGTGCATGGCGGAGACCGACCCTTCGGCGGTGAAGTGTGTCGAAGCGCTTAAACAAGTGGGGCGAGAGTAGCCACGCTGCTGCCATCCGACAAGGTCCCCGTTCTCAATAGGCGTTGCGCGGCCCCAAGAGTTGACAGCTTTCCGAGGTGCGTGCGAAGGTCGAAGCGCTTCAACGACCAAGGAGCCGCGGATGCCGCTGACGGACGCCCCTCTCGACCACCTCACCGGCTACCGCCCGGATTCGCGGGCGCCGCAGGACTTCGACTCGTTCTGGACCCGGACCCTCGCCGAGGCGCGCGCGTGCGGGGGAGCGGTGAAGGTCGAGCGGGTGACCGACCGGTTCCGACTGCGCACGGTCGAGGTGGACGACATCCGCTTCCCGGGCTGGAACGGCGAACCGGTGGCCGCGTGGCTGCTGCGACCCCGCGACGCGGAGGGTCCGCTGCCCGTCGTCGTCCACTACCAGGGGTACAGCGGCGGGCGCGGGCTGCCGACGGACCAGCTCCTCTTCTCCGCCGCCGGGTACGCGCAGCTCGTCGTCGACACGCGCGGCCAGGGCCACGACACGCCCGACCCCGATCCCGGCTTCGGGGGTCAGTGGGCGGAGGGGTTCATGACCCGCGGCATCGAGTCCCCGGAGCACTACTACTACCGGCGCCTGATGACCGACTGCGTGCGGGCGGTGGACGCGGTCGGCGAACTGTCCGGTCTGGACCCAGCGCGGGTGATCGTCGCGGGCGGCAGCCAGGGTGGTGGCCTGGCCCTGGCCGTCGCCGGCTTGGCTCCGGACCGCGTGGCCGCAGTGCTGTCGGACGTGCCGTTCCTGTGCCACTTCCCGCACGCCGCGCAGATCGCCGGCGAGGGGCCGTACGTCGAGCTGGCGAAGTACCTGCGCTGGCACAGCCGCCACCGCGTGGAACCGACGTTCGAGACGCTGTCCTACTTCGACGGTGTCCACTTCGCTCAGCGGGCCACCGCGCCGGCGCTGTTCAGCGTGGGCCTGATGGACCCGATCTGCCCGCCCTCCACCGTGTACGCGGCGTACAACCACTACGCCGGCGACGACCGGACGATGACGGTCTGGCCCTTCGCCGACCACGGCGGTGGCCACGGCTCCAACCAGGCCACCCAACTGGCGTGGCTGCACGACCACGATCTGCGGCCGTAGGCCGGACGCGCCTGGCGTCGGCAGCTGCGTACGGCCGCAAGTTGTGCGCGTACCGCACACCACGCGTCCGGTGTGCGCAGCTAGCATCGCCGACGTGAGCGACAACCACCCTCCGCAGTGGATCTACCTCGAAGGTGAGTTGGCCAAGCGCGGGCTGACCACCGGGGACCTCGTCCGGGCCACCGGCCTCACGCGCAGCGCCCTCACGGGCTGGCGCAAGGGCCGGTCGCTGACCATCGACACCGCGCGGTCGATCGCCGCGCTGTTCGGGGTGTCCATCCTCGACGTCATGGTCGGCATGCACATCCTGACCCCGGAGGAGGCCCGAGAACGACCCGTCCTGCCCCACGACCCGTCCGCCGTCCCCGACGACGAACTCCTCGCCGAGATCGCCCGCCGCCTGCGCTACCGGCTCTGGGCGGCCTCCCGGACCGCACCGCCCGACGAGCCCGGGATTCGACTTGACAGGGAATCGAACACGTGTTCGAGTAATGGGGATGGTGGTTCTCCCCGGCCGCCGCGGGACGCTCCACACGGGAGCGCCGGCTAGCGGAGGAGAACGGCCGTGGAGTGGCGGGAGCGGCGCGAGTACGAGGAGATGGTCGAGCGGTTCCGGCGGCTGGTCGGGTCGTTGCCGTGCTGGACGGTGGAGGAGCACGACGGCCGGCCGGAGCTGCTCGACGTCGACGGCAGCGAGGTGCTGGTCCGCCTGAACAGCCAGTGGAACCCCAACCTGGCCGCGTTCTTCACCGCGTTCGACCGCTACCGGCTGCTCAAGCTCGTCGCGCTGCTGGAGGTCGTGCCCGAGGGGAAGGCCCACCGCGCGGCCACCGAGCTCCTCCGCGCGGTGACCCGCACCGACGACGACCCGCCGCCGACCGCTTGAGCCCGCTGCCGACCCCGTGGGCCCGGGAGGAAAACCCGAGCGACAGCCGCACCCGCCGCCGCTACGGTCGCCCGCATGCGCTCAAGCTCCACCGCCCTGACCTGGCGACCGCTGAACACCGGCGACGCCAAGGCCGCGGCCGACCTCCTCAACGCCATCGAGACCGTCGACCGGATCGGCGAGAACTACACCGAGGAGGACACCCACACCGAGCTGGTCGACCCGTACGCGGACCTGGAGCGCGCGAGCCTCGCCGCCTTCGACGGGGACGTGATGGTCGGCTTCATGAAGGTCCGCCACAAGCCGTCCGCCCAGGAGGTCCACCGCGTCTTCCTGGACGGCGGCGTCCACCCCGACCACCGCCGCCGGGGGATCGGCACCGCGCTGGTCGAGGCGGGCGTGGCGGCGGCGAAGGCGGTGCACGCGGTGCACCACCCGACGCTGCGACTCGCCGTCGACGTCCACAAGGAAGAGCACATCGCGGGCGTGCCGGAACTCCTGCGCTCCCAGGGCTTCACCCCCGTCCGCTACTTCCAGCGCATGGAACACCCGCTCGGCGACGCCGTCCCCGCCGCGACCATCCCGGATGGGCTGCGCATCGAGCCGTGGACGACCGCCAACGAGGAGGACTTCCTCCTGGTCCGCAACGATTCCTACCGCGACTACTGGGGCGCCGTCCCGTGGCCCTTGGACGCCTGGCGGAACAAGATCACCAACCAGACGTTCCAGTCACAGACCAGTTTCCTGCTCCGCGACGCGTCCACCGGCACCCCGGTGAGCCTGCTGGCGACCATGCACTGGGAAGCCGACACAGCCGCGACCGGCATCCGCGACGCACACTTCATGGTCATCGGAACAGCGCGCGAGTACCGCGGCCGAGGCGCCGCGAGCGCACTGCTCGGCCACGCCCTGCACACCGCCGCCACCCAGGGTTACCACCGCGCCAGCCTGAACGTGGACGCGGCGAACCCCTCCGGGTCGTTCGGCCTCTTCGAACGAGCGGGCTTCACACCGAAGACCCGGTACATCCGCTGGGCACTCGAAGACGTGCCGACGACCGGCTGACGCCGAGCCGAAGTCGCCCGAGCTCGCACAGCCGCACCCGCAGGATTGCGGCAAGGGTGATCGTCATCGTGCGGTAGAACGGCACATGGCTTCGGACAAGGTCCTCACCTACGAGGGTGCGCTCCGCCTGCTCGGCAAGCACGACGAGAAGTGGATCAAGCGGGTCGACGCCCTGCTGGGCGGAGCCATCCTGGGTGCCGGGGTCGTGGCGCTGCTGGGCAACCCGCTGGCCGCGCCGGTGGTCGTGTTCACCGCGCTGTGGGGGTGGGTCGACCAGAAGAACGAAGCCATCCGGCTGGTGTCCCAAGCCCTCACGGCATTACCGGGGCGGCGGCGGGCGGTCGCGCACTCGGAGCGTGTCGAGCAGATGACCGCCGCGCACACCGTGCTGGTGGTGTCGGCGTACTTCGAGGCGTTGCGCGAGGCCTTGGGCGACGACTACGAGTTGCTGGAGCTTTCCGAGGAGGACAAGGCCAACGCGGCGTTGGGCGGCTTGGCCTTCCTCTACACGCGGGACGTCCCGAAGCCCGGCGCGCAGCGGGGTTTCCTGGAGAACCTCGACGACGTGCAGGCGTGGCAACACCGGTTGCACCGCGATGTGATCCGGTCGTTCGGGCACCTGGCGCGTCCGTGGGAACCGCGGGTGGCGAGACGGCTCGCCGAGGTGCCGCAGAAGGCGCTGGAGCGCTACCACTCGCACTACCTGGCGCTGGCGGGGGAGATCCCGGAGTTCCGGGTATGGGCCGCGGTCACCGAGTCCGCGGCCACCCGGGCCGAGGTGCGCAGCCTGCGCGGTGAGCTGCTCGCCGGGCCGGACTCGGCGATGTCCCGGCTGGAGCGGGTCCTGTCGGACTTCGTCGACGCCCGCCAGGTCCGCACCGCCGACCTGCGCGACCGGGTCGCCCGCGCCAACCGCGCGGTGCTGGACGAGCCGATCCTGCCCAAGTCCACCGGCGCCCGCTACGGCAAGCACCTGGTGATCCCGACCATCGAGCAGGCGTTCATCACGCCTCGCTACCGGTTCGCGGTCGCCGGCGACGAGTCCCAACCCGCCGACGACAAGTGGTGGAGCGCACAGGAGCAGCACGACGACCTGCACATCCGGTTGATCGCGCACCTCAGCTCGACCGAGGCGGCGACCGGCCCCCTGCTGCTGCTCGGGCACCCCGGCGCCGGGAAGAGCCTGTTGACCAAGGTCCTCGCCGGCCGGCTGCCCGCGAGCGGCTACACCGTCGTCCGCGTCCCGCTGCGCCGGGTGGACGGGCACAGCTCGGTGCTCACCCAGGTGCAGCAGGCGCTGAACCTGGTCACCAACGACCGCGTCGCGTGGTCGGACCTGGTGGACCAGAGCGCCGAGACCGTCCGCGTGGTCATCCTCGACGGCCTCGACGAGCTGCTCCAGCAAACCCACACCCGCTTGTACGGCTACCTCGACGCGGTGGCGGAGTTCCAGCGGCGGGAGGCGGAACAGGGTCACCCGGTCACCGTCGTGGTCACCAGCCGGACCCTGGCCTGCGACCGGGTCGGCATCGCCGGCGGCACGACGATGATCAAGCTGGACGACTTCGACGACGGGCGGATCGAGTCGTGGCTCACCGCGTGGCACAGCGCCAACGCCGCCGGCGTCGCCGGGGGCACCACCAGGGAGTTCCCGCTGGACGTCGCCCTGCACCAGCGCGAGCTGACCGCTCAGCCGCTGTTGTTGATGATGATGGCCCTCTACGTCTCCAACCCCGGGATCACCATGCTCGACGCCCGGCTGTCGTCCGCCGAGCTGTACCACCGCCTGCTGGAGCACTTCGCCGAGCGGGAAGCCGAGAAGTCGCCGACCCGGCTGGAACCCGGCGAGGTCCGGGCGGCGATGGACGACCACCTCACGAGGTTGTCGACGGCCGCGCTGGGCATGTTCAACCGGGGCAGGCAGGACATCACGGCACGGCAGCTGGAGGAGGACCTGCGCGCGCTCACCCGCGACCGGGACTCGCTGGACGCCGGCGAGCGGGTCCTGGGCGCGTTCTTCTTCGTCTACGCGGCGGAATCGCGGGTGTCGGCGGACGCGGACCAGCACTACGAGTTCCTGCACGCGACCTTCGGGGAGTACCTGGTGGCGAGCCGGGTGGTGGACGAGTTGGCGGAGATCGCGCGGGCGGCGTTCAGCCCCCGCCGCGGCATGCAGTCCCCGGAGGACGACGTGCTCTTCGCGCTGCTGTCGCACCAGACCCTGGCCCAGCTCCGACCGGCGTTGACCTTCGCCACCGAACTGGCGGCGGCGCTGCCCCCGGAGGAGGTCGACCGGGTGCTCGCCGTCCTGGACGCGCTGATCGAGCGGCACCGGGTACGACCGCCGTCCCGGCACTTCAGGGACTACCTGCCCGGCGACGACCAGGTCGCGCGACTGGCAGCCTACTCGGCGAACCTGCTCCTGCTCCGGTTGGCGATGAGCCCGGAGTCCGCGCACCCGATCCACCGGATCGCCCCCGGCCGCGACCCCCACGGCTCATGGCGGTCGATGCTGGCGCTGTGGCGTGCCGGACTTTCCCCGAGCGCGTGGCACGCCACCGTGTCCCTGCTGGAACCGGTCGGCGGAAGCGTCCGGCTGCACGAGGCGCCACTGGTCGGGCTGCACCCGTCCACGCAGGAAGCACGCCTCTCGCAAGACCGGACGCTGGAACGCATCCACCGGTTCGGCGAGGCGTTCGCCTCCAGCACGTTCTGGGCGACGGAAGGCGACAACTGGTGGGACATCACCTCGTCGTGGCTGGTGCACGGCGCGGCCTACGGCCGGTCCGACGGTCTGAACACCTTGCTCCTGACCAACGTTCCGCGCGTGGAGCCGGAGGCGTTGGACGACGTGCTCCTGCGGATGGAGATGTTGCTCAAGCTGCGGGCGCGGGACACCATCCGGGAGCAGGCGCAGGCCCTGGTGGAATTCCTCCTGGGTCACGCGGGCCTGCGCCGGCCATGCGGTTTCGCCCTGGCCTCGGCGGTCCTGGCCCACCCCGAACTCCTGGTGACGGTTCCGCGCCTGTCGGACCCGAAGTGGTTCTCGGAGGTCGGGGTGGCGGCGGTGTTGCGCATGGGCACGAACCACACGGGACGGGACGCCTGGCTCCTCGGCGAACTGCTCGACGGTCTGAAGGAACGACTCGGCGCGGAAGCCTACGACCAGGTCGGCCCGGCCGAGGTCGAAGCACTGCGGAACGCCTACATGTGGCCCGTCGCGCCGCTGCCGCTCAGGGCGGTGCACACCGAGATCGTCGGCAGGCTCACCGACTGAGCGAGGCTCACTTCAGGTGCCGGGCGAAGAACCGGACCGCGTCGTCCCCTTCGAAGCTCGGAACGCCGGTGTGCCCGCCCGTGTTGGCGTGCAACGTCTTCTCCCGCGAACCGAAGGCGTCGAACAGGTCCAGGGCCTGCTGCCGGTCGTTCCCTTCGTCGTCCCACTGGAGCAGGACCAGCAGTGGGATGGTGACCCGCCGGGCCTCCTCGACCGTCTGGCGGGGCACGTAGCTCCCGGCGAACAGGACGGCGGCCGAGATGCGCGGGTCGACCGCCGCCAGCCGCGTGGCGATCGCGATCACCCCGCCCGAAAACCCGACCGGGCCGCTGATCCCGGGCAGCGCCAGCAGTGCGTCCAGGGCCGCCTGCCACTCCGGGACCGCCCGGTCGACGAGGGGCAGGACGAGCCGGTCCACGACGTCGTCGCCGACGGGCTCGCCCGCCGCCAGTGCCCGCTGGAGGTCGGCGCGGGCCTCGTCGACGGCCGGGGTTCGGGGGCGGTCGCCGGCTCCGGGGAGTTCGATGGTGGCGCAGGCGTGGCCCGCGGCGGCGGAGTGCCGGGCGCGGGCCGCCAGGCGCGGGTACATCCCGTCCAACCCGCCGGGGTGTCCCAGCAGGATCAGCGGGGCCGGTGCGGGGGAGGGGGTCCACAGGATGCCGGGGACCTCGCCGAGGGTGAACCGGCGTTCGAGGACGCCGTCGTCGAGACGCTGCTCGGAGGTGAAGCGCACGGTCGTGCCTTTCGGGGAGTGCTCGCGAAACGGCGCTCCCGGACGACCTACCGCCCGACCGTGACCTCGATGAGGAGCACCCTTGTCGATTCGTTCACGGGTACCACCTCCTCGATCTCTCGCACGGCCGCCGGAACCGTAGCACGACGGCCGGGCGTGACCCGTCGGTGCGGGCACTCCGGAACCGGGCGTCACATGCTGGGCATGCCGAACTGCGGGAACAGGTCGTCCGCGTTCGCCAGGGAGTTCTGGGCGGCGGTCATCACGTCGGGGTAGTCCGGGTACCACCCCGCGGCGGCGGTGGGGATGCCGCCCCAGCACATCACCAACCCCCAGTCCCCGTTGATCTGGAGCACGTTGCCCGAGGTGCTGAGCAATCCTCCCTTCTGCCCGTAGAAGCGGCTGTTCGGCTGGGCGGCTGCGGCGTCCCACCCGTGACCCGCGCGAAGATCGGTGGTCTTGCCCTGCCACGTGGTGGCCGTCTGGACGGCGTTGCCGAGCATCATGCTGACAGTGGACCGCTTGATCCCAGGGCTGTCGGCTTGGCGCACCAGCACCGCGACCAGACGGGCCAGGTCCGTCGTCGCCGCGGACAGGCCGCCGGAGCCCTCCTGCCGCTCCAGGTGCTCGTCGCCGTAGCCGAGGGGCACCAGCGGCCTGGTGTCCGACATGACGCTCGCCCGCACCGGGATGTCCTGGGACCGGTAACGGGCTTCGTCCAGGGGCATCGACTTGATCGACGACGGGGTTCGCCGGATGCGGTGGATGCTCAACGGGTCGAACAGGTGCGCCTGGTAGGCGTCGATCGGCCGGGTCACGCCGCGCTTCTTGGCCACGACGCGGCCGAGCAGGTAGTACCCGCAGTTGTTGTAGGCCATCGCCGTGCCGGGGTCCATCGGGCTCATGTCGAGTGAGGCGATGTAGGCGTCGCACATCGCCTCGGTCACCGGGAGGGTCCAGTTGCCGCCGGGCACGGCCGCTTTGAAGGCGTTGCGGATGGCCACCTCGTCGCGGTAGGCGTTGGCGTTGAGCCCGCTGGTGTTCTCCAGCAGGTGCCGGATCGTGATGGTCGCGAAGCGCGCGTCCTTGGGCGCGCCGCCACCGGGAGACGTCAGGTGGAGGATGTCCTGCACCTTGTCGGTGAGAGCGAGCTTCCCCTCCTGGATCAACTGGTAGACGGCGAGGGCGGTCACCGTCTTGGAGACGCTCGCGGTTCGGAAGCGCGTCGTCGGTTGGCACACCGGCCAATCCGCCTCGCCCCAGGAGTAGCCGCGGGCGTAGACCAGCCGCCCGGCGTGCACGATCGCCAGCGACGCGTTCCAGACGGGGGAGTTCTTCATCGCCTGGTGGATGACGTCGTCGATGACGGGGTTCGCCACGGGACCGGTGGCGTTGAACTGCTCGGCGACCGGGGCCTCCTGCTTCGCGAACAGCGCCGCGTACCTGGTGGCCGGCCCGCTGCCGCCACCCTGGACGCAGGTGGGGAAGTAGCCCTTCTCCTTCAGCGTGTCGAACTCGTCCTGGTACTCCGCTTCGGTCATGCCGTGACGGGCCTTCCACGGCCCCACCTCGTTGTGCACGAACACCGACAGGTAGCGCTGCCCCGCGTTGAGCGCGACGTGGGACGGGCGGCACCAGCCGGACACCTGGGCGTCGTACCGCGCCTGGTACTCCGACGCGGTGTCCAACACGCCGTCCGCGTTCCACACGACCTTGCCGGTGTTGGGTGTCCAGATCGCGGCGTACTTCGGCTCCGCGGCGGTGCCGTACACAGACGCCCACCGCAGGACCAAGCCGTCGGCCCGAGCCTTCTTGTTCATGCCCTGGATGGTCTTCAAGTTGTCGTCCGCACCGTGGTGGAGCAGGTGTCGGGTCAGCGGGATCGGGTTTTGCGCCTCGAAGACGGCCGCGAAGCGCGGATCGGCCGCGGTGCCGGTCGCGGAGACGATGATCGGTCCGAATCCCTTCTTGGCCTGGTCCTCGAAGGTGGTCTGGAACTCGGCCGCGGTCATCAGCGGCCAGTCCCGCTGCACGACGGCCGAAGGCCGTTTGATCATCACCGTCGTGTAGCGAGGTGCGTTCACCGTGCCGTGAATGCTCAGGGAGAGGAAGCAGTAGCCGTTGTTGACCGCGTCGTCACGCAGTTGTACGTGTTCGCCGTGGGTTTTTCCGTGCCACGCCTTTATGCTCACCATTGCATTTTCCAATCGGATGGTCGAGTAATTTCTTGCGCTGTACTCGTCGTTCGGCAACGAGGATGAGCTTGTTCTGCATGGCCGGCGCATTGCGCTGGTATATTCCGAGCATCCGGCAACGTGGCGGTGGTGCCGACGAGCGGGGCGTGGGGCATGCAATTCGGTGTCTTGGGGCCGTTGTCCGTCACTGTGTTCCACCGGTCGGTGGAACTCAGAGGCGTCAAACAGCGGGCGCTTTTGGCCGTGCTGCTCTGCCGGGCCGGAACGCCTGTATCCACCGATCGGCTGATCGACGCCCTGTGGGGGAGCAAGCCGCCGCGCACCGCTCCCGAGAACCTGCGCCTCTACTTGTCCCAGCTGCGTCGGGCTTTGGGAGATCGACAACGCATCGTCCGCCGGCCTCCGGGCTACGCCTTGCTCGTCCGGCCCGGGGAGGTCGACGCCGACCGGTTCGACGCCCTGGTCGAGCGGGGCCGTGCGGCGGGTGACCCGCAGACCGGGAGCGACCTGCTCCGGCAGGCGCTGGCGCTGTGGCGGGGCGACCCGTACGCCGACGTGGCGGACCTCCCCGTGCTGCGCGAGGAGGCGGACCGCCTGCGGGAGCGCAGGCAGCTCGCCCTGGAGGCGCGGGCGGAGGCGGATCTGGCGCTGGGCCGCCACGGCGGCCTGGTCGCCGAACTGTCCCGCTCCGTAGCCGAACACCCCTTGCGCGAGCGGCTTCGCGGCCAGTTGATGCTGGCGCTCTACCGCGCGGGCAGGCAGGCCGACGCCTTGCAGGTCTACCGCGACACCCGCCACCTGCTGGCCGCCGAGTTGGGCCTGGAACCCGGCGCGGCCTTGCAGCGACTGGAACGGGCCATCCTCAACGCCGATCCGGCGTTGGACCTACCCGGCCCGACCACCGCGGAAACGCGAACCGCAGGTCGTGGCCGGGACCAGTCGCCGGTGCCGCGGCAACTGCCACCGGACGTCCCCCACTTCGTCGGGCGGCAGCGGGAACTGGCGGCGCTGTCGGCCCTGGTGGAACCGGGGGCCACCGCGGCGGTGGCACTGGTCGACGGCACGGCGGGCGTGGGCAAGACGGCGCTGGTCACGCATTGGGCCCATCGCGTCGCGCCCCACTTCCCGGACGGGCAGCTCCACGTGGACCTGCGCGGGTTCAGCCTGAGCAGCAGACCGACCCGACCGGAGGACGCACTCCACGACCTGTTGCAGGCGCTGCGGGTTCCCGCCGACCGCGTACCGGCCGGCCTGGACGCGCGGGTCGGCCTCTACCGCAGCCTGCTCGCCGACCGCAGGGTGCTGCTGTTCCTGGACAACGCGCGCGACACCGAGCAGGTGCGGCCACTGCTGCCGGGTAGCCGCGGTCCCCTCGTCCTGATCACCAGCCGCACGCGTCTCACCGGGCTGCTCGCCCGGGAAGCCGGGAAGCTGGTCGCCCTGGGCGCGCTCGGCACGGAGGAAGCGCTGGCCCTGGCGACGGCCCGGCTCGGGTCGGATCGGGTCGACACCGACCCCCGCGCGGCCCACGAGCTGGTCGAGAGGTGCGCCCGGTTGCCCCTGGCCCTGGTCATCGCGATCGCACGTGCCGCCACTCGACCGGAGGCGTCCCTGCGCAGCCTGCTCGACGAACTCACCGCGGACGGCGGGCTCGACGCCTTCGACGCGGGGGAGCCCGACGTCAACCTCAGGAACGTGTTCTCGTGGTCCTACCACGCCCTCACCCCACCCGCCGCGCGCCTGTTCCGCCTGCTCTCCCAGGTTCCCGGCGCCGACATCGGCACCGACGCCGCGGCGTCCCTGGCGGGAACCACCCCCGCCGCGGTGCGGCCGGTGCTGGCCGAACTCGCGCGCGCCCACCTGGTCGACACCCCCGCCCCGAACCGGTTGCGCCTCCACGACCTGCTGCGGGCCTACGCCGCCGAACGCCTGGCCCTGGACGCGCCGCACGAGTGCGATGCGGCGCTGCGCAGGCTGCTGGACCACTACCTGCACACCGCTCTCGCCGCCCAGCGGCACCTCCTCCGGCACCGGACCTCCCCCCACGCGGACCCGGTGCCCACCGACGTCACGGTGACCCCGGTCGAGGACCAGCGGCAGGCGAGCGGCTGGTTCCTCGCCGAGCACCACAACGTGGTCGCCGCGTCCGACCGCGCCGCCGTGCTCGGTCTGCACACCCACGCCTCCCGACTGCCGCAGGCCCTCGCCGCGTTCCTCAAACGCGGCGGCCACTGGCACACCTGGATCCGCACCCAGCGCACCGCTCTCGCCGCCGCCGAACACCTCGGCGACCGGCAGGCCCAAGCGCGCGCCCACCGGGACCTGGCGCGGGGCCTCGCCGTGCTCGGCAACCCCGTCGAAGCCGAGATCCACTTGGAACGGGCGCTGCTGGCGCACAGCGAGGCCGGTGAACCACTCGCGCTCGCGGGCACCCTGCTCACCGCCGGTTGGGTGTGCGTGGACCAGCACAGGTACGGCGAGGCCGCCGACCACGCCCGCCGAGCCCTGGACATCTACCGCGCCGAAGGGCATCGGGCGGGGGAGGGGCCGGCCCTCAACCAACTCGGCTGGGCGCGAACCCACCTCGACGACACCGACTCCGCGATCGCCCACTTCCACCGGAGCCTGGAGATCTACCGCGAGTTGGACCACGGCGTCGGCATCGCCCGCGTGCTCGACAGCCTCGGCCGCGCCCACCACCTGGCGGGGCACCACGTCGAGGCCGTCGAGCACTACCACCAGGCGCTCGCCCTGCAACAGACCCTCGCCCTCGGCGACCGCTTCGACGAAGCCTGCACCCTCAACGGCCTCGGCGACACCCATGCGGCCCTCGGCGACCACGGCGCCGCCCGCGACTGCTGGACCCGGGCCGTCACCCTCTTCGACGAACTGGGCCACACGGAGGCCGAGATGGTGCGCACCAAGCTCTCCCAGGCCGGACCGGAGTGACGACCGCCGCGTCCGATCCTGTGCCTGTCGACGGGTGACCTGCGGAAAGCGTTTACCGAGAGTGACGTGCGCCGTGGTGGTCCGTGCACCGGTTCGGACCTTGACCTCGGTCGCGCGGGGCTGCTCTGATGGCTCGGTACGTGACTGGGAGCGCTCCCAGAGATCCGGCGAGTGAAGGAGCAACGGTGCTCTCCACCAACCGAGTGCGGGTGGTCGCCGCCGCTACGGCGATCAGCGCGCTGACGGGTGGCCTCGTGGTCGCCGGGGTGGCTTCGGCCGCTCCGGGCTGCGGGGTCGACTACGTCGTGCAGAACAAGTGGCAGGGCGGGTTCTCCGCCAACGTCACCATCACCAACCTCGGCGACCCGGTCGACGGGTGGCGCCTGGCGTGGACCTTCCCCGGTACCGAACGCTACGGCCAGGGTTGGAACGCGGTGTTCACGACGTCCGGCGCGAGCGTCACGGCGTCCAATGTGGACTTCAATCGGGTCATCCCGACCGGTGGCACGGCGTCCTTCGGGTTCAACGGCACGATGAGCGGTGACGAAGTCGGCATACCCGCGTCGTTCACGCTCAACGGCACCACGTGCACCGGAGGTGTCAACCCGACGACGACCACCACCACGACTACGACCACGACTAGTACGAACCCGGTTCCGGGTGACCCGACTGGGCGCAAGCAGGTCGAGCGGCTGGACCGCGGGGTGGTGAGCGTGCGGTCGGGCAGCGGCAACCTGGTCAGCTGGCGGCTGCTCGCGGGCGACCCGCGCGATGTCGGCTTCAACGTCTACCGGTCCGGCACGAAGCTGAACTCCTCGCCCATCACGGCGTCCACCAACTACCTCGACGCCGGCGGTCCCAGTGGCGCTTCCTACACCGTGCGGGCCGTGGTCGGCGGGGTCGAGCAGCCCGACTCCCCGGCGTCCCTGTCGTTCGCGAGCGGCTACCTGGACGTCCCGATCCAGGCGCCGGCCAGCGGGTACAGCGCCAACGACGCGAGCGTGGGCGACGTCGACGGCGACGGCAAGTACGAGCTGTTCGTCAAGTGGTACCCCGACAACGCCAAGGACAACTCGCAGGCCGGCGTCACGGGCAACACCTACATCGACGCGGTCCGCCTCGACGGCACCCGGTTGTGGCGCATCGACCTCGGCCGCAACATCCGCTCCGGCGCGCACTACACCCAGTTCCAGGTCTACGACTACGACGGCGACGGCCGCGCCGAGATCGCGATGAAGACCGCCGACGGCACACGCGACGGCCGGGGCACCGTCATCGGCAACGCCTCCGCGGACTACCGCAACGCCGAGGGGTACGTCCTGTCCGGACCGGAGTTCCTGACCATGTTCAGCGGCCAGACCGGCGCCGCGCTGTCCACGGTGAACTACGACCCGCCGCGCGGCACGGTGTCGTCGTGGGGCGACAGCTACGGCAACCGCGTGGACCGCTTCCTGGCCGGCACGGCGTACCTGGACGGCGCCCGCCCGTCGCTGATCATGGCGCGCGGCTACTACACCCGTTCGGTGATCGCCGCGTGGGACTTCCGCAACGGCCAGCTGGTCAAGCGCTGGACGTTCGACTCCAACGCCACCGGCAACAGCACGTACGCGGGCCAGGGCAACCACTCCCTGACCATCGGCGACGTCGACGCCGACGGTCGCGACGAGATCGTCTACGGCGCCGCGGTCATCGACGACACCGGCCGCGGCCTGTGGAACACGAGGTTCGGCCACGGCGACGCCGCCCACCTGGGCGACCTCGACCCGTCCCGGCCGGGCTTGGAGTACTACAAGGTGTCGGAGAGCAGCAACCAGCCCGCGTCGTGGTTCGCCGACGCCCGCACCGGCCAGGTCCTGTGGCAGACCCCGGCCTCCGGGGACAACGGTCGTGGTGTGTCCGGTGATGTGTACGCCGGCAGCCCCGGTGCGGAGTCGTGGTCCAGCGCGGACAGCCAGATGCGCAACACGCGGGGCCAGACCATTGGCCGAAAGCCGTCCTCGGCGAACTTCCTGCTGTGGTGGGACGGTGATCCGACGCGGGAGTTGCTGGACGGCACGCACGTCGACAAGTACGGCACGTCCGGCGACACCCGCCTGCTGACGGGCGCGGACGTGCACTCCAACAACGGCACCAAGTCCACGCCGTCGCTCAGCGCCGACCTGTTCGGCGACTGGCGGGAGGAGGTCGTCTGGCCGACGTTGGACAACAGGGCACTGCGCATCTACGCGACACCCCACCAGACCGACCGCCGCATCCCGACCCTCATGCACGACCCGATGTACCGGGTGGCGATCGCCTGGCAGAACACGGCCTACAACCAGCCACCACACCCGAGCTTCCACATCGGCAACGGCATGACCACCCCACCCTGGCCCGACGTCCACTACGCCAACTGACCACGCGCCGACCGCCGGCGAACTGCCGACGATCGGCCACTACGGCCACCAACGGCCGGCTGTTGGACAGCTGATCGCCAGTCGACCGCCGGCCAGTCCGCTCGTGCCCGGTGCCGCGGGGTCCGGGCACGAGCGGACGATCCCCACTCCGAACGACTTCCTTCCGATCGTTCTTCCAACGATCGTTTCCGCCCCGAACGGTCGCACGTCGCTCGCCCGCCGCCGCCGCCGCTGCGCCGCCGCCGCTGCGCCGCCGCCCGCCCGTGGACGCTCGCGTTCGCGTTCCCCAACACCGCGCAGAAGCTCACCCAGGGCTGGAACGCCAGGTGGAGCCAGTCCGGCTCGACGGTCACGGCGGCGAGCCTGGAGTGGAACCGGTCGCTGGCAACCGGCGCGTCGGTCGACCTCGCCTTCACCGGGTCGTGGAGCGGCGCGAACCCCGTGCCCCCGGCGTTCACGCTCAACGGCGTCGCCTGCACGGGCACCCCGGTCACAACAACCACCACCACCGGGAACCCGCCGGTCGGCCGGAACCCGGTCGAGATCAACGGCCAGCTGCGGGTGTGCGGGGTCAACCTGTGCAACCAGTACAACCGGCCGATCCAGCTGCGCGGCATGAGCACGCACAGCATCCAGTGGTTCGACAAGTGCTACAACAGCGCCTCCTTGGACGCGCTGGCGACGGACTGGAAGGCCGACCTCCTGCGCATCGCGATGTACGTGCAGGAGCAGGGCTACGAGACCAACCCGAGCGGGTTCACCAGCCGCGTCAACAGCCTGGTGGACATGGCCGAAGCGCGGGGCCTGTACGCGGTCATCGACTTCCACACCCTCACTCCCGGCGACCCGAACTACAACCTGGACCGGGCCAAGACGTTCTTCGCCCAGGTCGCCTCCCGCAACGCCGCCAAGAAGAACGTGATCTACGAGATCGCCAACGAGCCCAACGGTGTCTCGTGGGCCGGCATCAAGTCCTACGCGGAGCAGGTCATCCCGGTGATCCGCGCGGCCGACCCGGACGCGGTGGTGCTGGTCGGGACGCGGGGGTGGTCGTCGCTGGGTGTCTCGGACGGGTCGAACGAGAGCGAAGTCGTCAACAATCCCGTCAACGCCACCAACATCATGTACGCCTTCCACTTCTACGCCGCGTCCCACAAGGACAACTACCGCGCCACGGTCAGCCGCGCGGCCTCGCGCCTGCCGCTGTTCGTCAGCGAGTTCGGCACGGTGAGCGCGACCGGCGGCGGCGCGTTCGACCAGGCGAGCAGCACGGCGTGGCTGGACCTGTTGGACCAGCTGAAGATCTCCTACGTCAACTGGACCTACTCGGACGCGAACGAGAGCAGCGCGGCCCTGCGGCCGGGCACCTGCAACGGAAGCACGTACACCGGCAGCGGCGTGCTCACCGAGTCGGGCGCGCTCGTGAAGAGCCGCATCAGCACGGCGGACAATTTCCCGACCAGCTGACCCCGGACCGTGCCCGGCCGCGAGGAGCCCCGGCCGGGCACGGTCACCGAGCGCCTTGATCCCGATAATTGCGGGTCGGGTGCCGTGTGGATGATTGCGCGAATGGACGGGAGCGCGCGGCGTCGCACCGAAGGCGGGGAGCGGGTTTCCCGGGTCGACCAGTGGGCGGTGGCAGCGGAGGCTGGGATCGTCATCCAGGCCGGTCGCGATGCGAACGTGGCTTTCGGGGCCGGGGCGTCGAATCGGGACGTCTCGTGGCCGGTGCGGATCGGGGTTCCGCCGCCGATCGCCGACCGGTACCAGTTGCGGGAGGCCGACCGCCTCCTCGCCGAGGCGCTCCGCTCCGGTCGGACGGTCGTGCTGACGGGGGTGGAGCGTTCCGCCGGGGTCGTCCTCTCCGGACTCGGCGGTGTCGGCAAGTCGCAGTTGGCCGCTCGCTACACCTGGTCGGTGTGGCGGGAGCCGGAGGTCGACGTCGTGGTGTGGGTCGACGCGATGTCGCGCGAAGCGATCCTCAGCCGCTACGCCGAGGTGGCCGCCCGGCTGCTCGTCGACAACGACCCGGCGATCGCGCAGCGTCCGGCGGAGGACGTCGCCCGCGCGCTGGTGGCGTGGCTCGGTGTCACGGACCGGCGGTGGTTGGTCGTGTTCGACGACCTCCAGGACCCGGCCGACCTCAAAGGACTGTGGCCGCCGCACACGTCGTCGGGCCAGGTCGTGGTGACGACCCGCCGGCAGGACGCGGTGCTGCGGCGGGAGGACCGGCACGTCATCGAGCTGGACGTGTTCTCCGAGCAGGAGGCGCTGGCCTACCTGACCGGGAAGCTGCCCGGCGACACCGACCCGGACGAACTGCTCGGCCTGGCCCGCGACCTCGGCCGCCTCCCGCTCGCGCTGGCGCAAGCAGCGGCGTTCATCGCCGACAAACCGTTGTTGACCGTCGCCGACTACCGCGCGCGCTGCAACGACCGCCGCACCGCCCTGGCCCACGTCATGCCCCGCGAAGGCGAACTGCCGGACGAGCACCGCGCGACCGTAGCCGCAACCTGGTCACTGTCGATGGAACGCGCCGACGAACTCGCGCCGGGACTGGCCCGGCCGCTGCTGGAGGTCCTGAGCCTGCTCGACCCGGCCGGCGTGCCAGCCGCCTTGTTCAGCGCCCCGATGGTGTTGCACTACCTGACCGTGGTGCGCGAGGTCGACACGACCGCCGACGAGGTGGCCGACGCGCTGGCCGTCCTGCACCGCCTCGGCCTCATCACCCTCGACCCGACCCAGGCCGCGCGCACGGTCCAGGTGCACTCGCTGGTCCAACGCGTCGTCCGCGACGACCTGACACCCGACGCGTGGGAGTGCTCCGCACTGGCCGCGGCCCGTGGGCTGATGGAGATCTGGCCGGACGTCGAGAGCGACGGGGCGTTCGCGCAGGCGTTGCGGTCGGCGACGGAGGCGCTGGACGTCCACGCCGACGACGTGCTGTGGGAGCCGGTGCCGCACCCGTTGTTCATGTCGGCGGCGAAATCGCTGCGCAATGCCGGTCTGATCACCGCCGCGATGGAGTACTTCACGCGCTGTCGAGACGCCGCCCACGCCGGCTGGGGACCGGACAACCTGGCCACCATCATGATCCGTGCCCAGCTGGCGGACTGTCGCGGTGTGCGGGGAGACCTGGCGGGCGCGATCGCAGACCTGGAGCAGGTGGTCGCCGACCTGACCGAGCTGTTCGGGGACGACCACGATCGCACCCTGAGCGTTCGCGGTGGCCTGTCGTTCTGGAAAGCGAAAGCCGGCGACCTCACCGGGGCGATCGCCGAGCAGGAGGAGCTGCTCGCGGCCCGCATCCGGACGTCGGGTGAAGATCATCCGGACACCGTG
Source organism: Saccharothrix sp. CCNWYY140 (assembly GCF_037401995.1). Taxonomy (NCBI): domain Bacteria; kingdom Bacillati; phylum Actinomycetota; class Actinomycetes; order Pseudonocardiales; family Pseudonocardiaceae; genus Saccharothrix; species Saccharothrix sp. CCNWYY140. Next base: position 50,491 of record NZ_JBBEGC010000031.1, on the reverse strand, counting down.
TTGGCGCGGCACAACCTCGCGGTGAGCCACAGCCACGCGGGGAAGCTCGTGGAGGCGACAGCCGGCTTCACCACCGTGGTCGAGCACCGGATGCGGACGTTCGGCCCGGACCACCCCTACACCCTGGGTGCCCGCAACGACCTGATCCAGCTCAAAGCGCAAGCGGGCGACGTGGCCGGTGCGATCGCCGGCAACCGGGAACTGCTGGCCGACTACATCCGGGTCATGGGTGTGGACCACCCGATCACCATGATCACGCGCAACAACCTGGCCTGCGTGTTGGCGGATTCCGGCGACCTCGCCGGAGCCGTCGCCGAGCACGAGCGGCTGCTGGTCGACCGCAACCGCGTCCTCGGCGCCGACCATCCCGACACCCTGCTCACCCGAGGCCACCTCGTGCAGCTGAAGGCCGATGCCGGGGACGTGGCCGGTGCGATCGTGGACTGCCGGGAGCTGCTGGCCGACCGCACGAGGGTCTTGGGCCATCGCCATCCGAGCACCTTCTCCTGCCGCAACAGCTTGGCCCTGTTCGCGGCTCGAACCGGTGATCCGGCAGGTGCGGTGACCGAGTTCGAGCGGCTGCTGGTCGACCAGGTGGAGGTGCTGGGGCCGGACCACCCGAACACGCTTGCCACTCGCAGCAACCTCGCTGTGACCCTGCGCGAAGCAGGTGATCTCGCCGGGTCGGTGGACGAACACTGGCGGTTGCTTGAAGACTGCGAGCGTGTTTTGGGGCGTGATCACCCTGACACGCTCAGGACCTGCCACAACCTGTACCAGGTGACCGCCGAGTCCGGGGACGTCGTGCTGGCGATCGTGTTCTACGAGATCCTGCTGCGCGACTGCCTGCGGCTGCTTGGCGAGGGCCACCCGTTCACGGACACCGTCACCGACACGCTCATGCACTGGGAAGCGGTCCTCAAAGAGGGGAACCACCAGCCGGCGCCGGGCAGTTTCGACTCGGCGATCGTGTCCGTCTCCTACTCGGGCGGCGTGATCGTGCGGGGCGGCGCCGAAGGGGCTGTGTGAGCTGTAACACACCTGGAGATCGGTGCGATGACCGTTCGAATGCCCTAATCGGGTGAAGCCACGTCTCGCGTTCGGGTGAACGCCGGGGGTGTTGGTGGTGACTGCGCAGCGCACGACGTTCCGCCGCCGGGTGATCGCACGTCTGGCTGTCGCTGTGCTGGTGGCCGCGGTCGCGGCGGTTCCGCAGTCGCATGCCGGTGCCCAACCCCTCCCGGACGCCGTGGTGGACCCCGCCCTGCGCGAAGCCCTCCGGAACGGGGGCACGGCGGACTTCTGGGTGCACCTCTCCGCCATCGCCGACCTGTCCGGCGCGTACGGCATCGCGGATTGGGCGCAGCGCGGCCGGTTCGTCGTGGACCGGCTGCGGGAGACCGCGACCTCCAGTCAGCAAGACCTGGTCGGCGAGTTGCGCACGCGCGCGGTCAAGCACCAGACGTTCTGGGTCGCCAACCGGGTGTTGGTGCGGCAGGGCACCGCCGCCGTGCTGGACGCGGTCGTGGCGCGGGCCGGGGTGGCCAAGGTGACGGTCGGGCACGTGTTCTCCGTCGTGCAGCCCCGGCAGACCGGCCGCGCGGCCCAGGTCGACGAGGTGGACTGGAACGTCGCCGACACCGGTGCGGACGCGGTGTGGCGGGAGTTCGGGGTGCGGGGTGACGGGGTCGTGGTCGCGAGCATCGACACCGGGGTGCAGTTCGACCACCCCGCGCTCGCCGCCCAGTACCGGGGGCGCCGCGCCGACGGCACGGTCGACCACACCCGCAACTGGTACGACCCGGACGCCGTGTGCGTGCCCACCGGTGACCGGCCGTGCGACGACCAGGGCCACGGCACGCACACGATGGGCACGGTCGTCGGCGACGGCGGCGAGGGCAACCGGATCGGTGTCGCGCCGGGCGCGCGGTGGATCGCCGCCAAGGGCTGCCAGGTCACCACCTGCCCGGAGCACGCCCTGCTGGCCGCCGGGCAGTGGATGCTCGCCCCGACCGACGCCGCCGGCCGCGACCCCGACCCCGCCGCCCGGCCGCACGTGATCATGAACGCGTGGGAGGACCAGGACGGCTCGAACACCTGGTACCGGGACGTCGTGCGCGCCTGGCACGCCGCCGGGCAGTTCGCCGCCTTCGCCGCCGGCAACAACGGGCAGCACCGGTGCGCCAGCGTCAGCGCGCCCGCGAGCTACCCCGAGAGCTACGCCGTCGGCGCGCACGACCGCGACAACGTCCTGACCTTCTTCTCCGGCCTGGGACCGTCCCCAGTGGACGGTGGGATCAAGCCGAACGTGACCGCGCCGGGCGTGGACGTCCGCAGTGCCGCGCTGGGCGGCGGGTACCGCGTGGAGGGCGGCACGTCGATGGCCGTCGCGCACGCCGTGGGCGCGGTCGCGCTGCTGCTGTCCGCCGCGCCGACCCTGGTCGGTGACGTGCCCGCGACCCGGGCCGCCCTGGACGGCTCGGCGCGCGACCCGTTCTACCCCGACTTCATCGGCTGCGGCAGCACCGCCGGCGCGGACACCCTGCACGGCGCTGGCCTGCTCGACGCGTTCGCCGCGGTCCGCCGGGTCGCGTCCGCCGACGTCGCCACCCTCGCCGGCCGGGTCACCGACGCGGACACCGGCGCACCCCTGGCCGAGGCCCGCGTGCGCGCCGCCGGCGACGAAGCCACGACCGCCACCGATGGCACCTACCACCTGTTCCTGCCCGCCGGCACGCACGACGTGGAGACGGCGGCCTTCGGGCACGCCACCCGCATCGCGGACGTCACCCTCACCGCCGGCCAGACCACCCGCCACGACACCGCGCTGGACCCGGTCGCGCTGGTGACCGTGTCCGGCACGGTGACCGACGCCTCCGGCCAGGGCTGGCCGCTGCGCGCCCGCGTCCAGGTGGACGGCCTGCCCGGCGGCCCGGTCACCACCGACGCCGTCACCGGGACCTACGCGGTGCGCCTGGCCCCCGGCGCGCGCCACACCGTCACGGTCACCGCGACCGGCTACCTTCCCGCCACCCGCGAGGTCGACGTCCCCGGCACCGACTCGACCCAGGACTTCGCGCTCACCGCCGACCCGACCTGCACCGCCCCCGGCTACCGGCTGGACCAGGGCCTCCACCAGGGCTTCGACTCCGGCGCCAAGCCGGAGGGCTGGACCGTGCGGATCGGCCAGCCGGACCCGTTCGACCCGCAGGCGGGCGGCTGGCGGTTCGACGACCCGGTGCGGCGCGGCAACCTCACCGGCGGCACGGGCGGCGCGGCCATCGCCGACAGCGACCACGCCGGCCCGTTCACCCAGATCGACACCGACTTGACCTCGCCGCCGGTCGACCTGTCCGGTGTCGCCGCGCCCGTGGTCCGCTTCCGCCACGACCTCCCCACCAACGACGACGAGATCGCCGACGTGGACGTGAGCACCGACGGCGGCGGCAGCTGGACCACGGTGTGGCGGCAGGAAGGCCAGTTCGGGCTGGGCGACCGGCGTGGGCCGCGCGTGGAGGAGGTCGCCATCCCGGAGGCCGCCGGCCAGTCGGACGTCCGGGTGCGTTTCCACTACCACAACGCCAACTTCGACTGGTGGTGGCAGGTGGACGACGTGGTCGTGGGCGGCGCGCCGTGCGCGAGCGACCCCGGCGGCCTGGTCGTCGGCACGGTCACCGACGCCCCCACCGGCACGCCCCGCAGCGCGACCGTGGACAGCGCCACCACCGACCGAGACGGCCGGTACACCCTGTTCACGAGCACGGGACCGCACACCCTCACCGCGTCCAGCCCCGGGTTCGAGTCGGAGACGCGGACCGTCGACGTCCCGGCCGGCGGCGTCACCCGCGCCGACTTCGTGCTGGGCGCGGGTCACCTGGTGGTCACCCCGACCAGGATCGACTCGACGCTGCCGGTCGGCGGCTCCGCCCGCGTCCCGCTCACCCTCACCAACGACGGCACCAAGGACGTCGACTTCCGCTTGGCCCAACGCGACCACGGCTTCCGCTCCGCCACCGCCCCCGCCACGCAACCCCCTGCGGTGCAAAGGATTCCGGCGGACGTGAACGACCAGTGGGCCGGCGCGCAGCCCGACGCCGCACCCGCCGGCGACACCGCCGCCACCGCCCCGCCGTGGGAGCAGGTCGCGTCCTACCCGGCTCGGGTGTTCGACGCGGCGGCGGCCGAGCACGACGGCAAGGTCTACGTGGCAGGCGGCGTCCACGCGGCCGATGGCGACGACTTCTTCTCCAACGACCTGTACGTCTACGACCCGGACCTGAACCGCTGGGACGCCAAGGCCGACTTCTCGCAGACCCGCGAGGCCCCGGCGGCGGCCTTCCTCGACGGCCGGCTCCACCTGGTCGGCGGCTGGCTGGACACCGGCGCCACGACGACCCGCCTGGAGGTCTACGACCCGGCCACCGACACCTGGACCCGGCGCGCGGACGCCCCGGCGGGCCGCTCCGCGCCGGGCGTGGCCGTGCTGGACGGCAAGCTCTACATGGTCGGCGGCTGCACGAGCGCCAGTTGCCCGCGCAGCGCCGACACCTTCCGCTACGACCCGGCGACCGACACCTGGGCCACTGTCGCCGACTACCCGCACGCGGTGTCGTTCCTGTCCTGCGGCACGGTCGACGGGACGTTGGTGTGCGCGGGCGGCAGCGGCGGCGACGAGCCTCGGGCCGAGACCTACGCCTACGACCCGGCGGCCGACCAGTGGCGACCGCTGGCGCCGATGCCGATCCCCGCTTGGGGCGCCGCGCACGCGGTGGCCAACGGTGCCCTGGTGGTGGCCGGCGGTGTGTCGGCGTTCAGCGGCTTCGAGTACGTCACCAGCGAGGCCTCCGCGTACGACGTGGCCCGCGACGAGTGGACCGTGCTGCCCGCCGCCGGTCACGCGACCTACCGCACGGCGGGGGCGTGCGGGTTCTACAAGGTCGGCGGCGCGACGGCCGAGTTCCCGTCGCCGCGCACCCGCATGGTGGAGCGGCTGCCCGGCTGGGACCGGTGTGGCGACCCGTCCGCGCGGTGGCTGTCGCTGGGCACCACCGAGGGCACGGTTCCGGCCGGGCAGAGCGTCACCGTCGAGGTGTCGGTCGCGGCCGGGGACCAGCCTGGCACGTACGCCGCCGGGATCGTGGTCGTCGAGGACACCCCGTACGTCGTGCGGCCGGTGCCCGTGCTGGTCGACGCCACGCCGCCGCCGTCCTGGGGGCTGGTGGAAGGCGTCGTCACGGGCCTCGGGCACTGCGACACCCCGGGCACGCCGCTGCCCGGCGCGGCCGTCGACATCAGCGGCACCCCACTCAAGGCAGGCGTGGACGGGCGGTTCGCGCTCTGGCGGGACAGCGCCGCCGGCCCGGTCACGGTCAGCGCGACCCGGGACGGCTACCTCGCCGGCCGGGTGGAGGGCGTCGCCGTGACCGCCGGCGGCACCACGACCGCGAACGTGGACCTGCGGCGCGACCAGGCCTGCGCTTCGATCGCGCCGCAACGGCTGGACCTGACCGTCCGCGCGGGCGCCACGGCGTCGGCGGACCTCGCCCTGGCCAACACCGGAACGACCTCCTACGAGATCGCCGTCGCGGAGACACCGGTCGCGCTCGACCCGGCCGCCACCCGGCCGTTCACGGTGCCGCCGGGCGCTTCGAAGCTCACCCTGCCCACCGCGCCGCCCGACCCGGTGCCCCCGGTGCCGTCGTGGTTCGACGCGGCGGCGCTGCCCGGCGGGCTCATGGCCTACGGGCACGCCCAGTGCGACGGCGACCCCGACCACGCCTACCTGCTGTCCGGGGTGAACGCGGGCGGCGTGAGCGCCGACGGGACGTGGCGCTACGACGCGACGGCCAACCGGTGGTCCGAACTCGCGCCGCTGCCCCAGGACCTGTGGCCGGAGACGCCGACCCGGTTCGGCCTCACCCTGCCCACGGCGGTGTGCGAGGCCGGGCAGATCCACCTCCTCGGCGGCACCCACGAGTTCGTGCCGTCCACCGCGCACTTCGTCTACGACATCGCGAGCGACACCTGGTTCCGGGCCGCCGACGCGCCCCGCGCGCTGTCCGGCGCGGCGTCGGGCGCGTGGAACGGCAAGGTCTACCTGGTCGGCGGCCAGACCGCGTTCGGCGTGAGCGGCCAGGTGGACGTCTACGACATCGCCACCGACACATGGACGACCCTGCCCGAGCCGATGCCGGAACCGGCCTACCAGGCGGGGTACGCGCGGGCGGGCCGGCACCTCTACGTCGTCGGCGGCGGGGGAGTGCCGGACTCGGCCGCCCCGACCACGACCCGGCGGCTGGACCTGGCCACCGGCGAGTGGACCGTGGGACCGCCGCTGGCCGACCGGCTGCTGCTGCCCGCGCTCGCGGTGACCGACACGGCCCTGTACCTGATCGGCGGGCTGGTGATCTTCGGCGGCGCAAGCGACCACGTCGACCGGCTGCCCACCGCGTCCTGGCCCGGTGGCGCGTGGACGGCGTTCGACCCGCTGCCGGAGGAGAAGATCAACGTCGGCGGGTTCTGCACCCGCGCCACCACCGGCGGCGAGATCATGACCGCGGCCGGCTTCGACACGCGGTTCTCCTCGGAGCGCACGCTGGTGCACGGCGTCGTGCCCGAGCGCTGCCCGACCATCCGGGCCGACGTGCCGTGGCTGTCGGTGTCGCGTACCGAGGCCGACGTGGCCGGTGGTGGCTCGACGACGCTGTCGGTGCGCGTGGACGCCACCGGTCTCGCACCCGGTGAGCACACCGCAACCCTGCTGGTGACCACGACCGCTCCCGGCGCGGCCGAACTGCGGGTGCCGGTGCGGGTGACCGTGCAGGACTCCGCGCCGCCGTCGCTGTACTTCTCGCTGGAGACCGGTGGGACCGTGCGCGGGGTCGAGGTCGCCGACGAGGACGTCGTGGGCGTCAACCCCGACGGCGTGGTGACCCCGTACTTCGACGGCGGCGACGTGGGCTTGAGCGGGCTCAGGCTCGACGCGTTCGCGCGGCTGCCCGGCGGGGCGCTGGCGTTGTCGTTCACCGAACCCGCGTCCATCCCGGGCGTCGCGGGCACGGTGGACGACTCCGACCTGGTCCGGTTCACGCCGACCTCGCTGGGCGCGACCACGGCGGGCACGTTCGAGCTGTGGTTCGACGGCAGCGACGTGGCGCTGGCCGCCGACGACGAGGACGTGGACGCCGTGGACGTGCTGGCGGACGGGCGGATCGCGCTGTCCACGACCGGCGCGCTCAAGGCCGGTCCGGTGGCGGCGGACGACGAGGACCTGGTGGCGTTCACCCCGACCTCGCTGGGCCAGAACACGGCCGGCGCGTTCGCGCTGCTGTTCGACGGCGGTGACGTCGGGCTCGCGGCGGCGGACGAGGACGTGGACGCGCTCGCGGTGCGCTCGGACGGCGCGCTGGCGCTGAGCACCACCGGGCCGCTGTCCGTGGTCGGGCTGTCCGCCTCGGACGACGACGTCGTGGCGTTCACCCCGACCACGCTCGGCCGCGACACGGTCGGCGCGTACGCGCTGCTGGTCGACGGCGCGGCGCTGGGACTGGAACCCGACGACATCACCGGGGTGGCCCTGCCATGAAAGCCCTCGCCCTGACCGCCGCCGCGCTGCTCGCCCTCGCCCCGGTCGCGGTGGTCCACCCCGCCACGGCCCAAGGCCAAGCCACGGCGCAGGCCGCGGGTCCCCAAACCCGCGATCAGGCCAAAGTGGACAGAGCGGTCGCGGACAAGGTTCGGGGCGGTGGCACGGCCGACTTCTGGGTGCGCTTCCGCGGCGAAGCCGACCTGTCGGGCGCGTCTTCGATCCGCGACTGGACCGAGCGCGGCCGGTACGTGGTGGACAAGCTGCGCGAGGCCTCCCACTCCGACCACGCCTCCGCCGTCGCCCAGCTCAAGCGGGAGAACCTGCGGCACCACGAGTTCTGGGCGGTCAACGCCGTCCTGGTGCGCGGCGGCGGGGAGAAGACGGTCGAGGCGCTCAAGCACCGGCCCGAGGTCACCGAGATCCGCGAGCACCGCACGCTCACCCTGCCTGTGCCGCAGTCCACCGGCGCCGCCTCCACCGGCCCGGTCGAGTGGGGTGTCGCCGACATCGGCGCGGACCGGGCGTGGGAGGCCTTCGGCGCGCGTGGCGAAGGCGTCGTGGTGGCCAACATCGACACCGGCGTCCAGTTCGACCACCCGGCGCTGGCCCGCCAGTACCGGGGCCGCAACGCCGACGGGTCGCTGAACCACGAGCACAACTGGTACGACCCGTCCCAGGTGTGCGGCGACCCGACCCTGGGCCCGTGCGACAACAACGGCCACGGCACGCACACGATGGGCACGATGGTCGGCGACGACGGCGCGACCAACCACATCGGTGTCGCGCCGGGCGCGCGGTGGATCGCGGCCAAGGGCTGCGAGGAGGGCTTCTGCTCGGAGTTCGCGCTGGTCTCCTCCGGTCAGTGGGTGCTCGCGCCGACGACGACCAGCGGCACGGACCCGGACCCGGCGCTGCGCCCGCACGTGGTGAACAACTCGTGGGGCGGCGGCGGGAGCAGCGACTGGTACCGCGACCTGGTGCGGGCGTGGGTGGCGGCGGGGATGTTCCCGGCGTTCGCCAACGGCAACTCCGGTTACGGCGTGTGCGGCACGGTCGACGACCCAGGCGGGTACGCCGAGAGCTACGGCGTGGGCGCGTACGACATCCAGGGCCGGATCGCGGAGTTCTCCAGCCTCGGCCCCTCGCCGCACGACGACGGCGTGAAGCCCGACGCGTCCGCGCCCGGGGTGGACGTCCGCAGCGCGGTGCCCGGCGGCGGGTACGACTCGTTCAGCGGCACGTCGATGGCCACACCGCACGTGGCCGGGGCGGTCGCGCTGATGCTGTCCGCCGCGACCGCGCTGGTCGGCGACGTGGCGGCGACCCGGGTGCTGCTGGACTCCACCGCGCGGGACGCCCCCGACTCGGCGGGCTGCGGCGGCACCGCGGGCGACAACAACACCTTCGGCGAGGGCCGGATCGACGTCCTGGCCGCCATCGACTCCTCACCGCGCGGCCCGGTCGGCACGCTGGCCGGGACGGTGTCCGACGCGTCCACCGGCGCACCCGTGGCCGACGCCGAGGTCACCATCACGGGCGGTGTCGCACCCCGCCAGGTCCGCACCGGAGCGGACGGGACCTACGGCGTGACGCTCGCGACCGGCACCTACGAGGTCGCCGTGACCGCCTACGCCCACGAGCCCGCGTCGGCGACCGCCACGATCACGACCGGCACCACCACCCGGGACTTCGCGCTCACCCCGCTGCCCAGGTCGGTCGTGCGCGGCACGATCCGCGATGGTGCCGGCCACGGCTGGCCGCTCTACGCGCGCCTGGACATCGCGGGCTTCCCGGGCGGACCGGTGTTCACCGACCCCGTCACGAGCGCCTACTCCGTCGAGCTGGTGCACGGCCGGACCTACGACATCGCCGTCACCGCACTGCTCGACGGCTACACCCCGGCGTCCCGGGCGGTGGTGCTGCCCGCCGACCCGACGACCCAGGACTTCGCGCTCGCCGCGACCAGCGAGTGCGGTGCGCCCGGCTACACCTTCGGCGTGCGCGGCGTGTACGAGTCGTTCGACGGCCCGACCACACCGCCGGGCTGGCAGGTCGTGGACAACGCCGGCACCGGCCAGGTCTGGGCGTTCGAGGACCACGCCTTCCGCGGCAACCGGACCGGCGGCGAAGGCGGCTTCGCCATCGTGGACAGCGACTACCTCGGCGGCGTGCAGGACACCGAACTGGTCACGCCCACGGTGGACCTGACCGGCGTGGACGCCCCGCGCATCGAGTTCAAGCAGGACATCCGCGCCTTCGCCGACGAGGTGTTCGACGTGGACCTGAGCACCGATGGCGGCGCCAGCTGGACCACGGTCTGGCGCAACGAGGGCAGTGGCGGCACCGGGTCGCTGTCGGGTCCGCGCACCGAAGCCGTGCCGATTCCGGCGGCGGCCGGGCAGTCGGCGGTCAAGGTGCGCTTCCACTACTACGACGCGAACTTCGCCTGGTGGTGGCAGGTGGACGACGTGCTGGTGGGCGCGCCGGCGTGCGTGCCGCTGCCCGGCGGCCTGGTGGTCGGCAACGCCACCGACGGCCGCACCGGTGCCCCGGTCGACGGCGTCGAAGTGGCGAGCGCCCCGGACGCGCCCCGCGCGACCACCGGCCCGACCCCGGACGACCCGGCCGTGCCGGACGGGTTCTACGCCCTGTTCGTGCCCGGCTCCGGGACGACCACGCTGACCGCGACCAAGAAGCTGTACGGCCCGACCCCGCTGACCGCGGACGTGGTGGCGGACTCGGTGGTGCGGCGCGACTTCCCGCTGCGCTCCGGGCACCTGGTGTTCGGCCCGGCGGTGACCGGGACGACCGAGCTGGGCGGCCGGGTGGAGTCCACGCTGACCGTGACCAACGACGGCACCGCCGACGCGCGGCTGGAGCTGTCCCGCCGGGCGGGCGAGGTGACCATCGCGCGGGCGGGCGCGGCCCCGGCGGACGCGGACCGGACCGGCGCGGCCCAGGCGGTCCGGCGCACCGAGGCCGCCGTGTCACCCGACCGGCTCGACCTCGCCCCGGCCGCCGACCCCGCGGGGCCGGCCGCGCCACCGTGGCGGGACATCGCCGACCACCCGTTGCAGGTCATGGACAACTCCGTCGCGGCCGGACCGGACGGCCGGGTGTACTCGGTGGGCGGCTACAGCCCGTCCGAGGGGATGCTCGACCACCTGTACGTCTACGAGCCGCGCACCGACACGTGGTCGCGCGCCGCGGCCACCGACGAGTTGCGGGAGAAGCCGGCGGCGGCGTTCGTCGGCGACAAGCTGTACGTGGTGGGCGGGTTCGACGACTTCGGGATCAACCGGGCCGCCAAGCGCACCGGCGAGGTCTACGACCCCGCCACCGGCCGCTGGCAGGGCATCGCGCAGGCGCCCTACGGCTCGGCCGCCGCCGGCACGGCCGTGCTGGGCGGCAAGCTGTACCTGGTCGGCGGGTGCTCGGGGGACGTGTGCACCGCGGAGTCCAACGCGGCCCGGTACGACCCCGCCACCAACACGTGGCAGTCGCTGCGGCACTACCCCGAGGGCGTGGCGTGGGGCTCGTGCGCGGGCGACGAGGCCCGGCAGCGCGTGTACTGCGCGGGTGGCGTGGACTTCGTCGGCAAGTCCTCGGCGTACGCCTACGACCCGGCGACCGACGAGTGGACGCCGATCGCGGCGCTGCCCGTGCCGCTGTGGGGTTCGGTGTACGCGGCGGCGAACGGCAAGTTCGTCGTCTCGGGCGGGGTGACCGGTGACGAGGTGACCAACGAGGGTTACGCCTACGACCCGTTCGCCGACGCCTGGGACCCGGTGCCGCCCGCCGGCACCGGGGTGTACCGGGGCGGGGGAGCGTGCGGCCTGTACCGGATCGGCGGGGTGCCGGCGGCGTCGGCGACTTCGTCGGCCGAGGTGCTGCCCGAGTACGGGCACTGCGACACGGCCGACGTGCCGTGGCTGTCGGTGTCACCGGGTGCGGTGACCGTGCCCGCGGGTGCGACGGTGGAGTTGACCGTCGTGCTGGACTCGGCGCAGGTCGACCAGCCGGGCACGCACGCGGCGGCGCTGGTGGTCAGCGAGGACACGCCGTACGCGGTGAGCCCGGTGCCGGTCGCGCTGACCGCGACCCCGCCGCCGACGTGGGGCAAGATCTCCGGTTCCCTGACCGGTCTGGGCCGCTGCGACGTGGGTTCCGCGCCGCTGGCCCGGTCCACTGTGGACGTCGACGGCGCGGCACGGGACTTCCACCTGGCGGTCGGCGGCTCCTACGAGGTGTGGACCGACCAGGCGAACGGGCCGGTGGGGCTGACCGTGTCCGCGCCCGGGTTCGTCGGCCAGACCCGCTCGGCGGTGCCCGTGGTCGCCGGTGCGGTGTCCACTGTGGACTTCGCGCTGCGGGCGGACCGGCCGTGCGCGGAGGTGTCGCCTTCCGGGCTGGACCTCGCGGTGGAGCAGGGGGTGACCTCGCGCGCCGAAGTGGTGCTGCGCGACCGGGGCGCCGGGTCGATGGGCTATTCGGTGGCCGAGGTGCCGTTCCTGTTCGACCCGGTGTCGGGCGGGCCGGGCGCGATCGCCGGGACCGGGTGGTTCGGCGGCGCCCCGCTGCCCGAGGACGGCCGGCACCAGGGCCGCGCCCAGTGCGACGGCGACGTGGGCCGGTTCTTCGTCTTCGGCGGGGTGGACCGGTTCGGCAAGGCGCGGGCGACGGCCTGGCGCTACGACGTGGGCGCCAACACGTGGACCGAGCTGGCCCCGCTGCCCACGGCGGTGGAGAGCCCGACCGCGGTGTGCGAGCTGGGCCGGATCCACGTCCTGGGCGGCAGCGGCACCACCGCGCACCAGGTCTACGACACCTCCACCGACACGTGGTCCACGGCGACGGCACTGCCCCGTCCGGTGCGCGGTGCGGCGTCGGCGGTGTGGGACGGGCGGGTCTACCTGGCCGGCGGCGACGCGGACTTCACGCCGGGCGGCACGAGCGGCGCGGTGGACGTGTACGACCCGCGCACGGGCGCGTGGACCGCCGGTCCGGCGCTGCCGGTGGCGGTCGTCGGAGCGGGCTCGGTGCAGGCCGGGCAGCACCTCTACCTGGTGGGCGGCTGGCACGACGGGTCGCCGGGCCAGAACGCCACCGCCGTGCAGCGGCTGGACCTGGCGACCGGCACGTGGACCACCGGTCCGGCGCTGCCGAGCGCGCCCGCCGACTTGGCGTTGGCGGCCACCGACCAGGCGCTGTACGCCATCGGCGGCGACAGCCCCGGCGGCGGGTTCACCGACGGCACGGACGCCGTGCACCGGCTCGCGCTGGGCTCGTGGCCCGCGGGCGGGTGGACTGCGGACGACCGACTGCCGCTGCGCGTGTCCGGCAACACCGGGTTCTGCACGGTCGGCTTCCTGGGCGGCGAGGTGTGGAGCGTCGGCGGCGTCGACCAGTTCGGCGCGGCCGGCCTGTCCTACCTGCACGACATCGGGACCGAGCGGTGTGCCTCGATGCGGGCGGACGTGGCGTGGCTGTCGGTCACCCCGACCTCGGGCGACCTCGCGGCGGACGGCACGCAGCCGCTGGCGGTGACCGTGGACGCGACCGGTCTCGCGCCGGGCGTGCACGTGGCCACGGTGCTGGTGAGCACGACCGATCCCGGTGCGCCGGAACTGCGGGTGCCGGTGCGGGTGACCGTGTCCGCTCCCGCTGCCGCGCACCTGATCTCGTTGCCGGGCAGCGGTTCGGTCGGCGGGGTGGAGTACGCCGACGAGGACGTGCTGGGCGTGACCGCGACCGGGCGCGTGGTGCCGGTGTTCGACGGCAGTGACGTCGGTGTCGGCGACTTGGCCGTGGACGCGTTGGTGCGCCTGCCCGATGGGAGTCTGCTGCTGTCGTTCACGAAACCCGGTGCGGTGCCGGGGATCACGGGCCGGGTGGACGACTCGGACCTGGTCCGCTTCGCCCCGACGTCGTTGGGCGCCACCACCTCCGGCACGTTCACGCTGTGGCTGGACGGCAGTGACGTGGGCCTGACCACCGACGCCGAGGACGTGGACGCGGCGGACGTGCTGCCCGACGGCCGGGTGGTGCTGTCCACGGAGGGCGTGGCGAACGTGCCCGGCGTGACGGCGGCGGACGCGGACCTGGTCATCTTCACGCCGACATCGTTGGGGGAGGAGACGGCGGGGACCTATGCCCTGTGGTTCGACGGCCGCGATGTCGGGTTGGCGGCCAAGGACGAGAACGTGGACGCCGTGGCTGTGGCGGCGGACGGTCGGCTGGGCTTGAGCACCACGGGTCCGCTCGCGGTGGCGGGGTTGTCGGCCGGCCCGGAGGACGTGGCCGCGTTCCGACCGGACGCGCTCGGCCCGGACACTCGGGGCACGTTCGACTCTGCGGTGTTGTTCGACGGCACGGCTTTGGGCTTGCGGAACGTGACGGCCTATGAGGTGGGTTGACGGCGGCGCTGCTCGTAGGCGGCCTTCGCCTGGGCGAAAGCCTCTGTGCCCCAACGGCTTCGGAGGTCCAGCAGCAGCGGGTGCACCATCGCGCGGCCGACCTCCCGGCCGAGCAGGTCGCCCAGCGTGACCCAGGCCTTGGCCAGGGACTCGTAGGCGCCCACCAGGTCGCCCGCGCTGTCGGCGAGGTCCGCCTGGGCCGCCGCGGCGGCGAGGTAGGGGACCGCCGCCCCGGCCCGCAGCGCCTCCGCGCGCGCCGACGCGGCCGAGGCTCGCGCGCGGACGCCGTCGTGCTGCCGCAAGGCGATGGCGAGCGCGACGAGATGCCCCTCCGCCAGGACCGCCGGGTCGTCGGTGGCGGTCATGGCCTGGTCCAGGACGTCGGTGGCCCGCCCGGGGTGGCCCGCGCCGAGCAGGGCGCCGCTGAGTTCCAGCCGCACCCGCGTGGCCTCGTCGGAGCCGTCGAGCGCCTCGACGGCTTCCTCGCAGGCGCGCACGGCGGCGGTGAACCGCCCGGCCGCCGCCTCGAGGTTCGCCAGCCGCACGAGCACCCGCGCCCGGCCCACGGGGTCGGGGTCGTCTGCCGCGGGCAACGCGCGGTAGAGCCACGCGGTGGCGGTGTCCGGGTCGCCCTTCGACCGCGCCACCTCCGCCAACTCCACGGCGGCGGCCCGCCGGGTGACCACGTCGGCGCCGGTGTCCCAGGCGGCACGGGCCGCGCTCGCCGCGTCGTCGGGGCGGTCGACGACCCGCAGCAGCAGCGACGCCTGGGTCAGCAGGGTGGCGCGACCCCGCTGGTCGCCGGACTGGCCGTGGACACCGGCGGCCTCGACCAGGCGGTCGGCGGCGGTCGCCGGGTCGCCCGCCTCCAGTGCCTCGTTGGCCAGGCGCACCAGGTGGGCGGCGGTCACGGTTGGCTCGTCTCGGACACGTCATAGCCCTTCTGCCGCAGCTTCTCCATCGTCTGGGCGATCGCGGTGCGGCGCGCGGCTTGGTGCTCCTGCGCCCACGCGTCCATCTTCGCGGCCAGGGTCTGCGCCTTCTCCTGCTTGACCTGTGCCGCGTCGGTGAGTTCCTGCTTCTCCTGGCCCGCGGTCTGCCCGGCGGTGACGGCGTCCTTGAGCGCGCTCTCGTTGGCATCCTTGAGCTTGCCCGCGCCCTCCTGGGCCGTCTTGACGTCGGTGGCGGACTGCTTGGACTTGGCGTCGGTGGCGGTGATGCGGTCCTTCTCGCCCGCGATCTGCGCCTGCTTGGCCGGCTGCTCCTTGCCGACCTGGCCCATCTTGGTGTCCATGCCGGCGAACGTGGCGAGCAGCCGGGTCGAGTCGGTGTGCAGCTTGGTCATGGCCCGGCCGGGCGGGCCGGGGATCATCGAGGCGTAGTGGGAGAAGCGTTCGAAGGCGGCCAGCGGGCCGGTCAGCGCGACGATCCCGGCCGCGCGGTTGGCGTAGGTGCCCACCGTGGAGGACGCGTTCTCCTGCTCGGCCTTCTTCCGCGCGTTGGCCTCGTTCTTGTGCGCGATCGCCTGCTGGTGGGCGTCGACGGCGGACGTGCCGCCGGTCGCGTCCTTGACGGCGGCGTCGAAGGGCGCGCGGTTGGCCTCGTGGGCGGCCTGCTGCCGGGCCATCCTCTGCTGCGCCAGCTCGGCTTGGGCGCGTTCGCCGAGGATGTTGACGATCTCGCCCTTGAGCGCGGCGATGTCGGCGGGCGTGCCCGGCGGGTCCTGGTAGCGGGGGTTGACCCGTTCCACGACCGTCCCCGCGCCTGCGGGCAGCTGGTTGTCGTCGGTGAACTGCGCGGCGAACGCGGCCTCGCGCTGCTCGTGCGGGGACATCGCGCGCGCGGCGGCGGCCCCCGCCGCACCGGGCAGTCCGGACAGCGCGCCGGACCCCGCACCGCCGGACGGCGCGGTCCGGGTCGGGGAGGGACGCGAGCCGCTGGGGGTCGTCCCGCCTGCTGCTGCGGCCATCGCGTCGGCCCACAGCTTGGCGTCGCTGGGGATCGCGCGGTCCCCGGACCCCGGCGCCCATTGGCGTTGGAAGGCGGTGAGTTCCTTCATCGAGGTGATCGTGTGGGTCTGCGAGCGTCCGCCGGGTCCGTACGGGCCGGTGATGTGGAGTTGGCCCGTCGAGGGGTCGAAGGCGAAGGTCACGGTGTACTCGCCGGACGCGATGGCGATCCGTTCGCGGCGCGCGCCCCGCGTGGTGATCACGTCGTAGAGCATGGTCCGCACGTCGCTGGTGCTCGGCATGACGTCGCCCCGCGCCGACTTGGAACCCGGCACCACCGGCGCGTCGAACGTGCCCGCCGGCGCGGACGCGTCGGCCCGACCCGGGTGGTGGTGCGCCACGCCTTCCCACGGCCCACCGCGCGCCGGCGGGTCCACGGAACCCGTGCCACCCTTGGTCACCGCCCACTGGCGGGTCGTGGGGTTGTACCAGACGCCGAACTCGTAGTTCGGGTTGGCGCGGATGGCGCCTTGGAAGACGGCGTTGGCCTCGCTCAGCCGGGACGTCTTGAACTGCTTGCCGTTGCGGGCCAGCGGGCCGACCGCCGGGTGCGCCGCCGTGGCGGGCCCGACCGTGCGACCCCCGCCGCCCCTGCGCCCACCCCGAGGAGCTTCCCGGCTCCCGCCCGGCACCGGCTCGTGCGGCAGCGGCCCGTCGGGTAGCGGGCCGTCGGGTAGTGGGCCGTCGGGTAGCGGCCCGTCGGGTAGTGGGCCGGGGGTGTCGTGGGGGAGGGGTTCCTCGCCCTTCCCGGTGCCGGGCATGATCCACTCGGCGATGCGGGGACCCCACACGTCGGCCATCGCCTTGTGGCTGTCCTGGAGGTGCGGCGGCAGCGCCCGCTGCTCGGCCACGGCCGACTTGAGCCGGCCCCACGGGCTGGTCTCGGTGGGCCGTCCCTCGACCGCGGGGGCCTCGGTGGCGGGCGGGTGCGGCTCGGGCGGGTGGCTGCCCGGCGGCTCGGACGCGCCGGACTTCTTGCCCGCACCCTGCGGTTTGGCTCCGACGTTGGCCAGCGCGCCGCCCGCGAACCCGCCCAGCATCCCGGCCATCTTCCCGGCGGAGGTGGACAGGTCCGCGCCCTCGTGCTCGACCTCGCGGGGGTCGGCCTCGCTGGTGAAGGTGTGCAGCGCGCGGAAGGCGAGCACGCACGGCTGGAGCACGAGGTTGTTGATCGCGTCGACGACCATCGTGGCGGCCTGGATGCCCAGCGCGATGGCGGACAGCGTCGCCGCGAGCGGGCTGGCGACGCCGACCGTGGCGATGGTGATGACCCACATCGCGGCGGCGATGATCCCGATGATGCCCGAGAGCACGTTGAGGACGTTCGTGATGACGTCGATGACCTCGGAGACGGCGGCGATGCTGTTGGCCAGCCGTTCGTAGTCGTCGGCCCCCTCGCCGAACTTGCCGATGGTCGCGCGGGTCTCGCCCCAGTCCCGGGTGGCCAGGCCGTAGGCGGCGACCGCGCCGCCGATCGCGGCCCCGACCCCGGGGATCGGCACGAACTTGGCGGCCATCCGCGACCCGACACCCAGCGCGAACCCCATCGCCGCACCCTGCGCGAACCCGGCCAGCGCCCCACCCCCGGCCGCCTCGGCGATGAAGTCGGCCCGCTCCCCGGAGAACGCCTCCCCGACCCGGTTCGTCGCCCCCCGCCACCGCTCGTGCTCGGCCAACTCCTCGTCCACCAACGCGAGGTCCTCGGTACCGAGCTCAGCCGCACCGCTCGGGCCGGCAGGTTGCCCTTCGGCAGGCCCCTGCACCCCACCCCCCGCCTGCCCAGCCTGCGGACCGGTGCCGCGCGCCTCGACCGGCCCCGCACCACCGGGACCCGGCGGTCCGCCCGCGCCGGCCCGGGTCGCAGCCGGCCCCGCGCCACCGGCAGGCGCGCGAACATCGGCCGGCCCCGCGCCGGCCGCCGCACGCGAGTCGGCCGCACCCACACCCGCTCGAACATCGGCGGGCGCGGTTTGGCCGGCGCTCTCGCCCTCTGTCCGCCCGGCTGCCTGCCCCGGCGTGCCGGCCTGGCTCGAGGTGGCCGTCGTGGCGGGTTGGGCCGGTCCTCGCCCGTCCGCCGAGCCGCCGCCCGGGCCGCTCGGTCCGCCGCCGCCTTGCCTGCCTGGGTGGTCGCCAGGTCCCGGGCCGCCGCCTTGGCCGCCCGTGCCGTCCGCCGCTGCGGTGCTCGCGGCGGCCTGCTGCTGGGCCTTGTGCTGTTCGGCTTGGGCGACATCGGCCTCGCCGGCGGCGGCCAGGTCGCGGGCCGTGGCGGCGGCTTCGCGGGTGCCGCTCACGTCGACGGTGGTCGTGCCCGGGTCCGGGACGCGTTGCACGGGCCGGACCGGGGGCCGGCGCATCAGGGACGACACCCCGCGGTTGCCGGCCAGGCGTTGCAGCGCCGACACCGCGCCGCGGTCGAGGGTGCCGGACCTCCCCACGGGGGCAGTCTGGTCCGGCACGGGCGCGGCAGCCTTGTCCGGCTTCGCGCGCCCGTGCTCCTCGGGCCCCGCTGGGGCCTTGGCGCCGTGGTCGGCGCCCATCAGGCGTCGGCGCGGGCTCGGAGCAAGCCGTCCACGGGTCCACGATCGGGCGGCGGACACCCCGCCGGAAGGGTGGCGCAGACGACCCGGTGGGTGGCATTTCCTGCCCGTTCGGGCAGTCCGGATTCCCGTAACCTGAAGGACTGATGTGGTCACACGACAGCGGTTTCGAGGTGTTCGACGCACGGGTCGACGCGGCGGACGAGAGCGGCGCACGGGGTGCCGCGCTGCTGGACCGCGGCCTGGTCCGCTTCGCCGCCGGCCTGCTGGAGGACGCGCAGTCCGACCTGGACGACGCCGGGGACGTGCTCATGGAGGCGGGCAACCGGGCGGCAGCCGCAGTGGCGGCGAGCATCGCCTCGCTGACCGCCCGCTGCCGGGGTGACCGGGAGGGCGCGGTCGCGCGGGCCATGTTCGCGCGGGGGTGGGCGCCGCCGGAGACGGTGGCGGCCGTCGCGGGTCACATCGCCGTCGCCGAGGCCGCCCTGGACGCGCACGACCCCGGACCCGGCCTGTGGGCGTACATGGAGACCACGAACGTCTTCGGCGACAACGGTCTCGGTGACGACACCCGCGAGGCGCTGGCCGCCTACGCGGACTGGCTCAACGAGGGCGACTACGCCGAGCGCCGCCCGACGACCCCCGACCTGACCGGCCACCGCGCCGACCCGCGCGTGCTCGACGCGGTGGGCCGCGCACTCCTCGGCGAGATCCCGGTGGACGGGCTCACCGCCGCGCAGACGGCCACCACCGACACCCTGGCCCACGTGGCCGCCGGTGCGGCCCTCGGCGTGCTCCACTTCCGGCGGGGCGATGGCGAGGAGGCGTCGGAGACGATCGTGGACGCCCACCTGTTCGGCGCGACGATCCCGCCCGACTGACCGACTACCCCGGTCACGAGCAGAACTACCCGGTCACCAGCAGGACGACCCCGCCGCCGATCAGCACCAGCCCGGCGACGGCGCAGAGCACCCACCCGCCGGCCACGTGGTCACCCGGCCGCCGCCGGACGAGCGGCGCAGCGATCCCGGTCGCACCCACGGCGAGCACGACCACCCCGGCGACCAGCAGCGCGGCGGCGGGCAGGCTGTCGCGCAGGAACCACACACCCCACGCCAGCACCGCCACCCAGCCGAGGCGGAAGAACCACACGGCCGTGCTCGCACGACGGTTGCCGGTCGGTTCGGACACACCCCCATCCTGCCCCCGAGGGCAAGCGGGACTGCCTCTCACGGCGTCTGGCAGCCCCTTCCGCAAGGCCCGGCCACCCGCCCACGCTCGAACCATGCCGATGATGGAGCCGGAACTCGAACCCGCCGCCGTGCTGTCAGGCTTCCACGAGACCTTCCGCCGCCTGGGGCTCAACACCGAGCTGACGGTCCAACTCGCGGCGCAGGTGTTCGCGCTGGCCGAGGTGCTGATCGCGCGGGGCGTGGTGGGGCTGGACGAGGTGAACCGGCGCCAGCGGGCCCTGGAGGGGCGGTTGCGAGCCGACAGCGACGCGGACAACGCCGTCCAGCTGTCCGAGGAGGCCGACAAGTACGCCCTGGAGACCGAGCGGGTGGAGATCGACTGCGCGAGCAGGCTGCCGCTGTGCCGGGCGGCGTGCTGCCGGCTGCGCTTCGCCCTGAGCCGCCAGGACGTCGAGGAGGGCGCGGTGCAGTGGGAGATCGCCCGCCCCTACCTCAACCGGCAGCGCGCCGACGGCTACTGCGTCCACACCGACGAGCGCACCCTGGGCTGCCAGGTCTACGACCGCCGCCCCGGCGTGTGCCGCCGCTACGACTGCCGCCGCGACACGCGCATCTGGGTCGACTTCGACTCCCGCATCCCCAACCCCGAGCTGGCCGCACTCGCGCCCGCCTCAGCCGTCTGACACCTAGTCGACCACCTTGTAGTAGCGCAAGGGCGTGTAGCCGGCGGCGGTGCCGGACGTCCACTTGCGTTCCACGGGCGGCTGGCCATCGGGGCCGGTTTGCTCGCGGACCACGGGTTCCGTCCTGGCCTCATCGGCCCACCCCACGAACAGCGCCGCGTGGTTGGCGTTGGCCAGGGCGTCGCCGGGGAGCAGGTCGGCGCGCGGGATCTCGGTGGCGACCTCGCGCAGCGTGGTGGTGGTGCGGGAGTGGGTCAGGCCCCACGCCATCGAGACGTAGCCGGAGCAGTCGGTGCGGTAGTCGCCGAAAGCGTTGCGGTGGCAGGCGTTCTGGTTGTACGGCACGCGTTCGTCCAACCAGGACTGCGATCTGGACTGGGTCTCGGCGCGCGAGGTGACGCGGTCCTCCGGCGTGGTGCCGCAGGCGATGGCCCCTTCCGGATCGGCGTGCGCCGCCGGTGCGTGGAGCGCCGCGGCGCAGACGAGCACGGCGACGAGTGTTCGCGTGGTCATGCGGGGTGGGTGCCCGGCCCCGGTCGGGGTGGTACCTAAACCACTCGACCGGGCGGCGCTGCCAGACGGTCGATGCCCGTCGAGGATGAGGTCCAGTCCCAGCGCGAAGCCCGGAAGGTGTCACGGACGGCCGCGGGACGGGGTTTGGTTCGAGACGCCGTGGCGCAGGGGAGTGCCCGGGTCAGGGGAGTGGGCCGGGGAGACGTCCGGGGCGCGGCGGGTGGTGCCGGTGGACGGGGCGTTGCGTTGGTCGCCGTGGGCGGGTTCCGCGCCGTGCTCCACCTCGGACAACCGGGTGGTCAGCAGTTGCAGGACGGGTGTCCTGTGGGCGTGGGCGCGTTCGTGGTCCAGTACGCGGCGCAGGTCCTCCGCCGACAGCGACCGCACCCGGTGGCGCAGGTCGCCGGCGGTGAGGTGGTCGTAGTCGTGGATGGGGAAGGCGGTGTCGTCCATGTCGGACGGCTACCCGCGCACCCCGCGCGGAAACGGCCGGTAGAGCCTCACGCGGTCACGGGCTGCTCCGCCGGCAGGAGCTGGTCCACCGCCCGCCGGGGCGTGGGGGCCACGGGCGTGCCGAAGCCGATGCGCAGGACGGCCTGCGGGACGACCCCGCCCAGCGACCGGCGCAGTTCGTCGCGGACCGCCCGCACCTCGATGGCCTGCGACAGGAAGGACGCCGACAGGCCCAGGGTGGTGGCGGTGAGCAGCACGCGTTGCAGCGCCTGACCGGTCTGCACCTCGGCCAGCGGACCGTCGTAGTAGGAGCACAGCACCACGATCAGGGGATCGGACTCGTAGTCCTTGCCGGGTGCGCGGTCGGCCGCCTGGAAGTCGCGCAGCGCCCACTCGTCCTGGGGCGCGGGCCGCACGCCGGCCGACGCGGGCGGGACGCCGTCATCCGTGCGGGCACCGGTGAAGGCGGCGAGTTCGGCGCGCACCCCCTCGTCGGCGGCCTGCGCCCGGTGCGCGCGGGCCACCAGGGCCTGGAGCCGCGCGCGTTCCGCGCGGTCGTCGACGACGTGCAGCCACGACCGCTCGCGCTCGGCGGCGCGCACCAGCGCCTGCCGGTGCGCGACGGGCACGGGCACGTCCCGGAACGGCTTGCGGTTGGACCGGCGGGCCGGGACTGCGGCGACCAGCCGCCGGGTGTCCTCGTCCAGGGGCAGCGCGCCGCCGCGCCGCACGGTCGCCAGCGCGCCGGGCGCGTCGTGGCCGGGCAGCAGGGTCACCAGCGGCCGGATGCCCCGCGCCCGCAGCCCGAGCCGCAGGTTGAACAGGGCGGCCCCGCAGGCCAGGCGCAGCTCGCGGTCGTCGGGGTCGGTGGCGGGCAGCCGCCGGTCCAGGTCGGGGTGCAGCTCGATGCGGTCGCCGGCCAGCCGGAACCGCCACGGTTGCGTGTTGTGCACCGACGGGGCGAGCGAAGCAGTGTGCAGCAGTTCCCGCACGTCCTCACGCGCCAAGCCCAGCGCCTCGGTCACCTCTGCCATCGCACTCACCTCGCGAACACTCCTTCATCCGGTCACCTCCCACTGTCGGTGCGCGCCGGGGGCTCTCACACGGTCGAAGGTCCCGACCCGACCGGGACCACCGCACCGCCGGGCCGCGGCCTTCCGACCGCTGTCCGGGGCCGGCCGCGTGCCTAGCGTCGGAGTCCGGACGTCTTGAGGAGGACCGTGATGACCACTCCGGTGGTGGTGGGTGTGGACGGGTCGGCGTCGGCGCTGTCGGCGGTGGCGTGGGCGGCCCGGGAGGCGCGGCGGCACCGGGTGCCGGTGAAGTTGGTGCACGCGTACCTGGTGCCCACGCGGGGTTACCCGGAGATCGTGCTGACCGGGCACGAGGTGCGGCGGGCGCTGGAGGAGCAGGGCAAGCGGTGGCTGGCCGAGGCCGAGGCCGCCGCCCGCGCGGCGGACGACGTCGAGGTGGAGGTGGCGCTGGAGCACTCCGGCGCGGCCGGGGCGATGGTGTGGGAGTCGGAGCGGGCGCGGCTGGTCGTGCTCGGCTCGCGCGGACTGGGTGGGTTCACCGGGCTGGTCGTGGGCTCGGTGGCGGTGGCGGTGGCCGCGCACGGCAAGTGCCCGGTGGTCGTCGTGCGCGGCGAGGACCACGCCGACGGTCCCGTGGTGGTCGGCGTGGACGGGTCGCCGGCCAGTGAGGAGGCCGTGGACTTCGCGTTCGAGGCGGCCTCGGCGCGGGGCGTGCCGCTCAAGGCGGTGCACGCGTGGACCGACTTCCTGGTGGACGGCGCGTACGGCAGCCGGTTGGCGGTGGACTGGGCGCAGGTCGAGGCGGCCGAGGAACGGGTGTTGGCGGAGCGGCTCGCGGGCCGGTCGGAGAAGTACCCGGACGTGGTGGTCCAGCGGCTCGTGGTGCGGGACCGCCCGGTGCGTGCTTTGCTGGCCGAGGCGGAGGGTGCGGGACTGCTCGTGGTGGGCAGCCGCGGGCACGGCGGTTTCACCGGGATGCTGCTCGGCTCGACCAGCCAGGCGCTGGTGCACCACGCGACCTGCCCGCTGGCCGTCGTCCGGCCGATCGACGGGGAGTGAGATGTCGGCGAGCAACCGCTTCGACCTGGTGGACGCCTACTGGCGGGCGGCGAACTACCTGGCCGCCGGGCAGATCTACCTGCTGGACAACCCGCTGCTGCGCGAGCCCCTGACGCCCGCGCACATCAAGCCCAGGCTGCTCGGGCACTGGGGCACGACCCCGGGCCTGAACTTCCTCTACGCCCACCTCAACCGGGTGATCCGGGAGCGGGACCTGGACGTGCTGTTCGTGACCGGCCCCGGCCACGGCGGTCCGGCGCTGCTGGCCAACACGTGGCTGGAGGGCTCGTACGGGGACAACTACCCGGAGGTGCCGCGCGACGAGCACGGGATGCGCACCCTGTTCCGGCAGTTCTCCTTCCCCGGCGGGGTGCCCAGCCACGTCGCCCCGGACGTGCCCGGCTCCATCCACGAGGGCGGTGAGCTGGGGTACTCGCTGGCGCACGCGTTCGGCGCGGCGTTCGACAACCCGGACCTGCTGGTGGCGTGCGTGGTCGGCGACGGCGAGGCCGAGACCGGGCCGCTGGCGGCCAGTTGGCACGGCGCGAAGTTCCTGGACCCGGTGCGCGACGGCGCGGTGCTGCCGATCCTGCACCTCAACGGGTACAAGATCGCCAACCCGACCCTGCTGGCCCGCATCCCGCACGACGAGCTGGACGCCCTGCTGCGCGGGTACGGCTACGCGCCGTCCTACGTGGAGGGTGACGACCCGGCGGAGATGCACGCCCGCATGGCCGAGGTGCTCGACGGCGTGCTGGACGACCTGCACCACATCAAGACCTCCCGCGAACGCCCGAAGTGGCCGATGATCGTGTTGCGCAGCCCCAAGGGCTGGACTGGTCCGTCCGAAGTGGACGGTGTGCCGGTGGAGGGCACCTGGCGGTCGCACCAGGTGCCGCTGGCCGGCGTCCGCGACAACCCCGAGCACCTGCGGCTGCTGGAGGAGTGGCTGCGCTCCTACCGGCCGGAAGAGCTGTTCGACGACCACGGCCGCCCCCGGCCCGAGCTGCTCGAACTCGCCCCGCGCGGCGACAAGCGGATGGGCGCGACCCCGCACGCCAACGGCGGCCTGCTGCTGCGCGAACTGCGGCTGCCGGGCGTGGGGGCCTACAGCGTCGAGGTGGCCAAGCACGGCACCACCTCCTCCGAACCGACCCGCGCGCTGGGTCGGATGCTGCGGGACGTGTTCACGCTCAACGCCGAGCAGCGCAACTTCCGCCTGTTCGGCCCGGACGAGACCGCGTCCAACCGGCTCGACGCGGTGTTCGAGGCGACCGGGAAGCAGTGGCAGATCGGGACCGAACCCACCGACCAGAACCTGGCCGCCGACGGCCGCGTGGTGGAGGTGCTGTCCGAGCACCTGTGCCAGGGCCTGCTGGAGGGCTACCTGCTGACCGGGCGGCACGGCCTGTTCAACTGCTACGAGGCGTTCACCCACATCGTGGACTCGATGTTCAACCAGCACGCCAAGTGGCTGGGCACGCACCGCAAGCTGCCGTGGCGGCGGCCGGTGGCGTCGCTGAACTACCTGCTGTCCTCGCACGTGTGGCGGCAGGACCACAACGGCTTCTCCCACCAGGACCCCGGGTTCATCGACCACGTGATGAACAAGAAGGCCGAGGTCGTGCGGGTCTACCTGCCGCCGGACACCAACACCCTGCTGTCGGTCGCCGACCACTGCCTGCGCAGCCGCGACCACGTCAACGTCGTGGTGTCGGGCAAGAACCTGACCCCCGACTGGCTGGGCCCGGAGGAAGCGGCGCTGCACTGCGCGCGCGGCGCGGGCATCTGGGAGTGGGCGGGCACCGAGGACGGCGACCCGGACGTGGTGCTGGCGTGCGCGGGCGACGCGCCCACGATGGAGGTCATGGCGGCCACCGCGCTGCTCCGCGAGCACGTGCCCGACCTGCGGGTCCGCGTGGTGAACGTGGTGGACCTGATGCGCCTGCAACCGGAGACCGAGCACCCGCACGGCATGCCGGACCGCGAGTTCGACGCGCTGTTCACCCCCGACAAGCCGGTGATCTTCGCCTACCACGGCTACCCGTGGCTGATCCACCGCCTGACCTACCGGCGCACCAACCACGACAACATCCACGTGCGGGGCTACAAGGAGGTCGGCACCACCACGACCCCGTTCGACATGCTCGTGCTCAACGACATGGACCGGTACCGGCTGGTCATCGACGTGGTGGACCGGGTCCCGGGCCTGGGTCCGCGCGCGGCGCTGCTGCGCCGGCACATGCAGGACCAGCGCACCCGCCACCACGCCCACATCCGCGAGCACGGCGAGGACCTGCCCGAGATCCGCGACTGGACGTGGCCCTGCTGATGAACACCCTGGTGGTCAACGCGGGCTCGTCGAGCCTGAAGCTGAGCGTGCTGGGCGAGCACGACGAACTGCTCGGCCGGCACCACGTCGAGCGGTGGGACGGCCGCGCTGTCCACCTGCCCGAGGACTTCCCGGAGGTCCACGCCGTCGGCCACCGCGTGGTGCACGGCGGCGCGGACCTCACCTCCCCGGTCGTGCTGGACGACAAGGCCCGCGCCGAGATCGAACGACTGACCGACCTCGCGCCGCTGCACCAGCCCCGCGCGCTGGCCGGGATCGACGCGGTGACCGCCCTGCTGCCGGACGTGCCGAGGGTGGCGTGCTTCGACACGGCCTTCCACGCCACCCTGCCGCCGGTCGCGGCCACCTACCCGCTGCCCGCGCGGTGGCGGGAGCGGTTCGGCCTGCGGCGCTACGGCTTCCACGGCCTGTCCCACTCCTACGCCGCGCGCCGGGCTGTGGAGCTGGCCGGCGGCGGTACCCGGGTGGTGACCTGCCACCTGGGCGCGGGCTGCTCGCTGGCGGCGGTGCGCGACGGCCGTTCGGTGGACACCACGATGGGGTTCACCCCGTTGGGCGGCTTGGCGATGGCCACCCGCAGCGGCGACCTCGACCCGGGCCTGCTGGTGTGGCTGCTGGACGGGCGGCTGGGCCTGGACGAGGTCAACGACGGCCTGGAGCACGGGTCGGGCCTGCTCGGCGTGGGCGGCCACGCGGACCTGCGCGACCTGCGCGCCGCCGACGACGAGAACGCCCGCCTGGCCGTCGACCTGTTCGTCCACCGCCTGCGCCAGTCCGTGGCGGCGATGGCGGCGTCGCTGGGCGGCCTGGACCTGCTGGTGTTCACCGGGGGCATCGGCGAGCACGACGCGGAGGTGCGCGCGGACACTGTCACCGGCTTGGCGTTCCTGGGCGTGGAGCTGGACCCGGAGCGCAACGCCGAGCGGGAGGGTGACGAGCGGATCAGCACGGGACGCTCCGACGCGGACGTCTGGGTCGTGGAGGCGCGGGAGGACGTCGAGATCGCGCACGGCGTGCGCCAGGCGCTCGGGTGAGGCGCCACGCGGTGCTTTGCCGTCGGGTTGGCCGCGTGACAGGCTTTCGCCATGACCGGATCCGAGGAGTCGCGTGACCTGCTGGGCGGGTTGCGGCTCGACGAGCTCCTCGACGGCGTGCGGGAACGGTTGACCGAGATCGCCTCCACGCGGGACAAGATGCAGCGCCTCCTGGACGCCGTCCTCGCGGTCGGCTCCGGTCTGGAGCTGGACTCGACGTTGCAGCGCATCGTGCAGGCGGCGACCGAGCTGGTCGGCGCCCGGTACGGCGCGTTGGGCGTGCTCGGGCCGCGCGAAGGCCTGTCGGAGTTCGTCTACGTGGGCATCGACCCGCAGACCCGGTCCCGGATGGGGCACCTGCCGCAGGGCAAGGGCCTGCTCGGCCTGCTGATCAAGGACCCGCGTGCGATCCGGCTGCACGACCTGTCCCAGCACGCCGCGTCGGTGGGCTTCCCGGCCAACCACCCGCCGATGCACAGCTTCCTGGGCGTGCCGGTGCGGGTCCGGGACGAGGTGTTCGGCAACCTCTACATGACCGAGAAGATCGACGGTTCGGACTTCACCGCCGACGACGAGGTCGTGCTCTCGGCGCTGGCCGCGGCGGCGGGCGTGGCGGTCGAGAACGCCCGCCTGTTCGAGCGGTCCCGGATGCGGGAGCGGTGGCTGGAGGCGACGGCCGAGGTCAACGGCGAGCTGCTGGGCGGCGCGTCGGCGGAGGCGGCGCTGTCGCTGATCACCCAGCGGACGCGGGAGCTGTCGGCGGCGGCGCTGGCGGTGGTGCTGCTGGCGGAGGACGGCCGGCTGCGCATCGCCGCCGGCGCGGGGACCGGCGTGGAGGACCTGGTCGGCGGCGAGCTGCCGGTGGAGGGCTCGTTCGCCGGGGACGTGCTGTCCTCGGCGGCCCCGCTGCTGGTCGAGGACCTGGAGGGACAGCTGTGGGGCCGGGCCGTGGACGTCGGCCCGGGTGTCGCGGTGCCGCTGCGGACGGGGTCGTCGGTGACCGGCGTGCTGCTGGTGGCGCGGGAGAAGGGCGGGTCGCCGTTCGGGCCGGACCAGGTGCCGCTGCTGGCGTCGTTCGCCGACCAGGCGGCGGTGGCGTTGGAGTTCGCGGAGAACCAGCGGGCGCGGCGGCTGGTGGACGTGCTGGAAGACCGCGACCGGATCGCCCGCGACCTGCACGACCACGTGATCCAGCGGCTGTTCGCGACCGGGATGAGCCTCCAGGGCGCGGTGGCGTCGATCCGGGAGCCGAGGATCCGCGAACGGGTGGAGAAGGCGGTCAGGCAGCTCGACGAGACCGTGCTGGAGATCCGCACGTCGATCTTCGACCTCCAGACCTCCGACGACGCCCCGGGCCTGCGCCGCCGCCTGCTCGACCTGGTCTCCGAACTGACCGACGACGCCCCGCTCACCTCGACCGTCCGGATGACCGGCACCGTGGACAACTCCGTGCCCGACGAGCTGGCCGAGGACATCGAGGCGGTCGTGCGGGAAGCGGTCAGCAACGCCGTCCGACACGCCCGCGCGGCCACCCTCACCCTCACCGTCGAGGCCGCGGGCCAGCTGACTATCACCGTCCTGGACGACGGCGTCGGCATCCCCGACCGCATCGCCCGCAGCGGCCTGCGCAACCTGGAACACCGCGCCACCCGCCGCGGCGGCACGTCCTCGGCGGTCGCGGTCCCCGGCGGCGGCACCCGCGTGACCTGGCAAGTCCCGCTCTGACCCAGGCATTGAACCCCAGCTTCGGCACACCCCAGGGCGCTCAGCGGTAGCGGACCGGGGTCGTCCACCTCTCGTCCGCGTGCCCCGCCCAGTAGCGCTCCCTCAGCCGCCGGGTGCGCGGACCCGGGCTCCCGGCACCCACCGCCCGACCGTTCACCTCGGTCACCGGCATGACACCCCCGGCGGTCGAGGTCACCAGCACCTCCGAGGCGCGCAGCAAGTCCTCCTCGGACAGCCGCCCCTCCTCCACCCGCTCCTCGGCGAGCAGATCGAGGACCGTCTGCCGCGTGATCCCCCGCAACACCCCACTCCCGGGCGTGATCCACCGATCGTCCACGAACGCGAAGACGTTGTACCCCGCGCCCTCGGTGATCCCACCGGACACGTCCCGCAGCACCACCAGCTCGGCCCCGTGGTCGTAGGCCTCGAACTGCGCCATCTGGATGTCGAGCCAGTGGTAGTTCTTCACCGCCGGGTCGACGCTCTCCGGGGCGATCCTCGGCCGCGAGCTGATCCACAGCGACGCGCCCCGCTCCTGCCGCTCCGGGCTGGTGATCCACACGAACGGGACGGCGTAGGCGTAGAAGGTGCTGCGCGTCGTGCGGAGGTCGCGGCTGCCCGGGACCGTCTGGCGGCCCCGCGTGCAGGTCATGGACACGTAGGCGTCCCGCAGCCCCGCACGGCTCACGCACTCGTGCAGCACGTCCTCGATCCGCCGCCGGTCCAGCCCCGGGTCCAGCCGCAGCGCCTTCATGCTCGCCTCGAACCGGTCGAGGTGGTCGTCGAGCCGGAAGAACCCGCCCTGCCACACGTGCACCACGTCGTAGGTGCTGTCGCCCTTGGTCACGCCCAGGTCGAGCACGGGGATGCGGGCCTCGTCGACCGGGCAGAACCGCCCGTCGACGAACGCGACACCCGACGTCATGGACTCCCCTTCACCTCG
Source organism: Saccharothrix sp. CCNWYY140 (assembly GCF_037401995.1). Taxonomy (NCBI): domain Bacteria; kingdom Bacillati; phylum Actinomycetota; class Actinomycetes; order Pseudonocardiales; family Pseudonocardiaceae; genus Saccharothrix; species Saccharothrix sp. CCNWYY140. The sequence continues at coordinate 20,951 of NZ_JBBEGC010000031.1, read as the reverse complement.
ACACGAGCACCCAGAGCAGCAACAGCGACGACAACGACCCGATCACCACGGCGGCCAGGGCGATGGCCCGGTCGTTGGGGCGCTTCGGGTTCCTCAACGCCGTCACCGCGAGCGCCAAGCCCAGCGGCGCGCACCAGCACAGCGTGGAGAGGACCAGGGCCACGATCGGCAGCGCGGACACCGACGCGGTCCGCGCCGGCGGCTGCCACGGCGGCGGTTCCCAATGCGGCGGCTGCCACTGCGGTGACGGCTGGTCCCAGTGGGGCGGGGTGGGCCGCTGGTCCCAGTGGGACGGCGGCGGGTCCCAGTGCGGCCGGGCGGGAGGCGGCTCGTCCCACGCGGGCGGACCGGCCCCCGTGACGACCTCCTCGCTGTCCCAGAGGGTGCGCGGCGGCTCCGGCGGGTCGTCGAACGGCGCCTCCTCGTCCCACGCGCTGCGCGGCGCGTCGGCCGGCTTCGCGCGGGACGCGTCGAACTCCGCCCGGCACCGGGGGTCCAGCAGCACGTCCTTGGCGACGTGCAGCAGCTTGGTCTCGTACTCGCTGCCGCCGGGGCGGTCGGGGTGCACGAGCTGCACCTGCTTGCGGTGCGCGGCGACGATCTCGGCCCGCGTGGCCGTCGGCGGCACACCGAGCAGCGCGTACGGGTCGTGCCCGTCGAGGTCGCGCAGGGACGGGCCGGTCATCGCGGGTTCCCCGTCACCTCGGCTCGCCAGCAGGTCAGCTCCCACGAGCGGGGGCCGGTCTCCTCCCGGTAGCCGTGCCCGGTGCCGGCGGCGAAGGTCACGTACCGGCGGTTGGCCAGGTAGCACCAGATCCGCAGCGTGCCGCCGCCCAACCCGTGACCGGAACCGGGCTGGAAGAAGTAGTAGTCGTGCCACAGGTCGGCGTGGTCGTCCACGAACGGTTCCTGGAGCAGTTGCTGCGCGCGGACGGGCAGGTGGCCCAGGAAGCCGGTCATGCCCGAGCCCAGCTGCCGCGACAGCGCGGACGTCGGCGCGCTGGGCGGGCTGCCCGGTCCGACCGTGCGCGCGGCGGGCGCGGCGGCGCGGGGCGGAGGCGCCCCGGTGACCGTCGCGCGGCGGAAGGTGGCGCCGTCCAGCCGCAGCGCCCGGATCTCGTGCGCGGGCTTGCCGGCCGCGTTGATCGTCGGCTCCACGGTCACGAACGCCTCCGTGCCCAGGACGACGGCCGCGTTGCGCCCGCTGTGGTTGGTGGCCCACCACTCCACGACCTGGCCGATCTTGGCGTTGACCCGCTCCTGGATCTTGGGCCCGAGCTGCTCCCAGACCTCTTCGCGCGTGCCGACGGAGTCGGTGAAGCTCAGGTGGCCCGCCGAGTGCACCTCGCCGGAGCCCGACGCGCCGCCGTGCCGGGCGGGCAACCGCTGACCGGGCCGGGCCGGCACAGCGGAGCGATCGGATCGCATGGGTAAGCGGTCGTCCACCACCGTGTCCCTCCAACGGTCTGCCATGATCGGCGGCCAATCGTAGTTGGACGCGTCACCACCATCCCTGACGGACCACCGGGACCGGGAACCGACTATACGAATGTGTTGGACGTTCGCGAAGTTTTCCGCCGTCGAACTACGCGAGCGTCCAACAAATTCAGGTAGCACTCCAGCACACCCCACCGTCCGGGCGACCAGTCCACTCACCGGAGTCACCTCCGGCCACGTTGGTGCCACGACCTGACACGTTCGCGTGGAAGATCACCTCTTGAGTCCATTGAGGACGGTTGATGGGCGAGGATGGGCCGCGTTCGCCGTCCGACCGGGAAGGAAGGTGCCATGTCCTCCACCACGCCCGTCCACCTGGTCGGCTCGCTGCCCAAGCCGCTGTGCGACGACCCGGCCACCGCGATGGACTGGTTCCTGGGACACCGCGGCGACGCCGAGCTGACCGCCCTGCCGTGCGACCGCGACCCCCGGTGGATCATCGACTGGCTGGACCGCTTGGTCGAGGTGCCCGCGCTGGAGCAGGTCCGGTCGGGTGACAGCAGCTGCTACGCGGACATGCCGTACTACCGCCTGCGCCCCGGCCACCACCTCCAGCCCGGCGACGTGGCCTCCGGCCTGCCCGCGCGGGTGGCGGACGCGTTTTCGGCGCTCTCGGCCAGGGGCGGTTGTCCGCCGCTGCGGGTGCAGGTCGGGGTACCCAATGCGCTGGACCTGGCACTGTTCGCGTTCGGTTCCCCGGAGGCCGCCCACGAGCACCTGCCGGTGTTCCAGGCGGCGGTGGTGGGGGAGGTCGCGGAGATCGCCGCACGGTGGGGCGACCGGGTGCAGTTCCAGCTGGAGACGCCCGTGGTGCTCGTGTCGTACCACCTGACCGGCCGCGAGGGTTGGCCCGTGCTGACCGGCCGTTTGGTGGGCCAGGTGGCCGAGGTCCTGGCGGCGGTGCCCCAGGGCCGCTGGGTGCTGCACCTCTGCTACGGCGACCTGGGCCACACTCCGGTCTTCACGCCCACGGACTTGGACGCACCGGTGACGTTCCTCAACGCCCTATCCGACCACCAGGCAGCCCACCGAATCCCCATGCCGACCGTCCACCTCCCGGTCACCACGGGCAACACGGCCCCACCCACCACCCCGACGTTCTTCGCCGCGCTGGGCCGGCTGCGACGCGGGGTCGAGGTGATCGCGGGCGTGGTGGCGGAGGAACACCCAACGGAGAGCCAGACGGCCCTGAACCTGCTGGAAGACGCGCTGGGCCACCCAGTAGCAGCCGTAGCCGCCGCCTGCGGCTACGGCAGGCGCACCCCAGCCGCAGCAGCCGCCAACCTATCCCTCGCCGCCACCCTCGCCCGCCGCCACACCGTCCACTGACACCGTCCAGCAGCACACCCCAGCCACGGCGGCGTCCCCCAAAACACCCACCCAACACCGACCCGACACTCCACCCGCCCCCGCTCAGCCCCCACTCGACCTAGCCGCCGCCGCTGTCCGCCGCCGCTGTCCGCCGCCGCTGCCCGCCGCCGCTGTCCGCCGCCGCTGTCCGCCGCCGCTGCCCGCCACCATTGCCCGCCGCCGCCACCACCACTGCCTGCCACCATTGCCCGCCGCCGCCGCCACCACTGCCTGCCTGCCGCCGCCATCGGCTGCCACAGCTGCCCGCCCTTCCGCCGGCACCGCTGCCGACCTCGGCCCGCGTCCGTAGCCTCCGCCGCCTCTGCGGCCAACGCCCGCCTCCGCCCGCCCGCGCTTCCGCCGCCTATGCCGCCTCGACCCGCCCGCGCCCCCGCCTCCGCCCGCCCGCGCCTCGACCCGCCCCCGCGTCCGCGCGGCTGCCCGCCCGCGCCGTTGTCCGCCCGCGCGGCTGCCCGCCTGGCCTCCCTCCGCCTCCGCTGCGCCTGCGCCGCCGGGCTGCCGCCGCCTCTGTCTGCCCCTGCTTGCGCCGCCGCCCGCCGCATGTCCACCTCAACCCGAGACCCGGCCAGCGCTTCACTCCACCGCACGCCCACCGATGTCGTACCCGCGTGGGAGAATGGTGTCGGGGGCCGGAGGCCGCCGCCTTCGCGCCCCGGCCGCTGCACTCGCGTTCTGCCCCGGCGGTCCCGGCACCCGCCCGCCGCCTTGGCACCCGCCGCTCTCGCTCGCAACCTCGGCACGTCCCGGGTGCTCGCCGCCTGCTGTCCCGCCGCTCCCGCTCGCCGCTCGCCGCTCGCCGCTCGCCGCTCGCCGCTCCCGCTCGCCGCTCCCGCTCGCCGCTCCCGCTCGCCGCTCCCGCTCGCCCCGCCGCTCGCCGCCCCGCCCTGGGTGCGCGCCGCCCCGCCCTAGGGTGCGCGGCACCCCGCTCGGCGGTGGCGCTGCTGCGCTCGCTCTCCCGGCCCCGGGCGAGCCCGATCCTCGCCGCTGGCCGCTGGCCGCTGGCCCGCCGGCCGCCATGAGTCCGCCGTCCGCTAGCCGCCAACCGTCCGCCCAGCCGCCAGCCGCCAGCCGCCAGCCGCCAGCCCAGCCGCCAGCCGCCAGCCGTCCGCCCAGCCGCCAGCTGTCCGCCAGCCCAGCTGCCAGCCGTCCGCCGCCCCGATGCCCAGGTGCTCGCGCCCTGCCGCCCCGCCGCTCGCCGCTGCATTCGCTCCCGACCCCTCGGCGTCCCCTGGGACCTCGTCGCCGTGCTCGCTCACCCCTCGCCCCACCCCTCGCCCGCCCCGCGCGCGGCCCAGCCCTCGCCGTCCTGTTGCGCCGTCCCGCTGCGCCGGCGCGCCGTCCCAGCGCTCGCCGCCCTGCTGCCTCAGCCTCGCCGTCCCAGGCCTCGCCGTCCCGTCGCTTCAGCCCTCGCTGCCCGAGCGCGCGTCGTCCCCGCCGCCCCAGCCCCGTCGTCCCCGCCTGTCCCAGCGCCCGCCGTCCCGACGCTCCCCGTCGCCCTCGCTCGCGCCCCCAAACACCCCGGCGTGCAGCAGGCGCCTGCCGCCGCCTGATCGGCAGGGGTTTCGGCTGGCCGGAGGGCGGCGGACGGGTGATGCTGGACGGGATGGCAACCCAGCGGGATCCGAGTCGTTCGGCGCTGGCCGACCTGGTCGCCCGTCAGCGTGACGAGATCGACCGGCTTCGGGTTGCTGCGCGGCGGCAGGCTGTGGTGGAGCAGGCCAAAGGGGTGTTGGCCGAGAGGTTGGGGTGTCGGCCTGACGAGGCGTTCGAGGACATGGTGCGGTTGTCCCAGGCCACCGGGAACGACCTGATCCTGATCGCCGCCAGTGTGCTCGGCGTCCCGCCGCCTCCGCCGGGGGAGCGGCTGACCGGTGGGGAAGAGCTGTTCGACCCGACTCCGTACGTCCGGCAGGTTGGCAAGGATCCCGTGGAGCGTGTGCCGCGGCCGGTGGCGCTTGCGGCGGTGGGGACGGCGGTTGACGCTGAGGAGTTGGCCGAGTTGGTGTGCGAGCACGCCGGGTGTGACAGCGTGTTGATCTACCTGGTGGAGCCGGACGGCGGGCTGCGGCTGGAAGGTGCGGCGAACGTCCCTGCCCGGGTGCGGCTGGAGTGGGATCGGGTGCCTACGCAGCTCGACACCGGGGTGCTGGCCGCGGTGCGCAGTGGGTTGCCGCGGTGGCTGCCCGATCTGGAGGCGGCGCGTCGGCAGCATGCCCTGATCGGTGACCCGGAGACGGTGTGGCGCTCGAGAGCTTGGCTGCCGTTCCGGGACCAGACGCGCACCGCCGGCGTGATCGGGATGTTGTGGACCGAGCGGCACGAGTTTCCGGCCGGGGAGCAGTGGGACCTGGAACTGCTGGTCCGTGCTGCCGGCTCGACCCTGCTGTCGCGGCTGAGCTCCGGGGGCGCCGCGCACAGCCGCAACTGGACGTTGTGGGCGCAGCACCTGCTGGACGTGTTGCCGGGCTCGGTGGCGCTGCTCGGCGCGGTCCACTCCACCACCGGCGAAGTGGTGGACTTCCGGTTCGAGGCCGCCAGTCCGGACGCGGTGGACTTCTCCGGCCGTCGGTACCGGCAGCTGGTCGGGCGCAGCATCCTCAGCAGCTACCCGACCGTCGAGGGCACCGAGCTGTGGGCGTCCTACCACCGGGTGTTGCGCACGGGGGTCCGGGAGGTCCTGCACGAGTTCCAGTACGAGGAGAACACCCCCGGTCTGCCACGGCACGGCCGCTACACGTTGACCATCGGCAAGTTCGGCGACGGACTGATCCTCGCCTGGCACGAGCACGAGGACCCGTTGCAGCTGGAGCGGCTGCGCAGCGTCCAGCGGCTGGGCAACATCGGCTGGGGCGAGTGGAACCTGGTCACCGACGAGATCACCTGGTCCGACCAGCTCTACGTCATCTTCGACCGCGACCCGGCGCTGGGGCCCATGTCCCTGGACGAGATCCGCGCCTCCGTCGTCCCCGAGGACCTCCCGATCATCCAGAACGCCGTGCGCCGGATGCTGGAACGCGGCGAGCGCACCGACTCCGAGCTGCGCCTGCGGGCAGGCGACCAGATCCGCTTCGGCCGCTTCATCGGCGAACCCGTCCTCGACGTCGAGGGCCGTCCTGTCCGGCTCGACGTGGTCCTCCAGGACGTCACCGCGACCCGCCGGGCCGAGCAGCGGATGTTCGACCTGGGCGAGCAGTTCGCCCGAGAACACCAGGTGGCCGACCACCTCCGCACCGCCGTGCTGCCCGTGCCCAGCGCGCCCCTGCGGCTGCCCGGCCTGAAGGTCGCCGTCCGCTACCTCGCCGCCGAGCAGTGGGCGCAGGTGGGCGGCGACTGGTACCACGCCTTCCCCCTCGGCGACGGCAGCACCCTCCTGGCGATCGGCGACGTGGCGGGCCACGGCCTGGCCACCGCCGCCGCGATGGCCAAGCTGCGGTACGCCCTCACCGGCGCCGCCCTGACCACGCCGGACCCGGCGGGCATCCTGACCGTCCTCAACCGGATGCTGACCGAGAGCCAGGACGTCACCCTGGCCACCGCCATCGTCGGCCGCTTCACCCCCGCGACTGGCCACCTCTCCTGGTCGCAGGCGGGCCACCCGCCGCCCCTGCTAGTCCGCCCCGACGAGGTCGTCGCCCTGGACCGCCCTCCGGGCCCCGTCCTGGGCGGCATCCCCACCGCGACCTACGCCACCGCCCACACCGCCCTGCACCCCGGCGACACCGTCCTGATGTACACCGACGGCCTCATCGAACGCAGGCCCTCCACCACCGAGGACGAGGACGACGAGGACGACCTGGGGCACCTGCTGTCGGAGATCAGGAAGTTCGTCGCCGACCTGGACCCGGTCGAGATGCCGGAAGCCCTGACCTCCCGCCTGGTCCCCGCCTCGCCCCTCGACGACACCTGCATGCTGGCCGCCCTGGTCACCCGCTAGACCCCCGACGCCGTGAACCCGTCCAGCCACGGCGCTGGTCAGTCGGGGTTGACGAGCACCGGTTCCGGTCGAGCGGCGGCGGCTCTCGGCCGGTACCGGGCCTCGGCCTCGTACCGGAGCCGTTCGGCGGCCAGGAAGCACCGGTTGAGCCCGGTCCGCACGTCCAACGCGTTGATGCCCGTCTTCAGCACGTAGAACAACCCGATGTTCACCAACGCCACCGACAACGCGTACACGTACGTGTCCTTGAGCGTCCCGTTCATGATCAGGTACGCGAAGATCCACACCGACGTGCTGTACAGCGTGATGGTCGGCCCCCACTGCCGGAACGCGTCCAGCCCGATGACCTTCTGGTGCTCCGGCGGCACGGTGCTCAACCGGGCGGCCCGCGCGGCGGCCAGGGACCGGGTCGCGAAGGCCGCGCACAGCAGGTTCGAGGCCATCACGCCGGTGTAGCCGATGGCGGTGCCGATCGGCCACATCCGCGTGTCCACCAGGTTCACCCACAAGATCAGCCACGACGCCCACGGGGCCATCAGCCGGATCGCGAACTCGGCGGCGACGCGCAGGAAGGCGCCCGGCAACGCGGGCGACCTGGCCACCAGCGTGGTGAGGCCGCCGAGGATGTTCTGGTAGTAGCGGACGGAAGCCAGGGCGAAGCTCAGACCGATGATCCGCGCGGGCAGGTTCTCCCACACCTGCCCGAGCTTGTACTCCGGCACGCGCAGGTCGTCCACGAGCGGGATCACGTTGGGCTGCACGTTCCACGGGCGCAGCAGCAGCTGGACCGGTGGGCCGAGCACGTCGATGCCGACATCGCGCAGGAACCACAGCACGCACACCGTGGCGCTGACGAAGTAGCTCAGTGACGACACCACCGAGAAGAACAACAGCCACCGGGCGTGCATCGACCGTCGAGGGTCGGAGAGCACGCCCTGCTGGCGGCGCATGCGGTGGACGCGCCGTCGCCGCTTGGGTTCGCGGGACGGCGGGAACAGCGTCCGCACGGTCTCGGTCACGGTGTGCCGGTCGTAGGGGATGGCGTTCGGGCGCTGGTCGGGGTCCTCCACCAGCGCCGCCTGGGTGACGTCGAGCTCCTGCTCCAGCACCCGGTGCAGGTAGCGGTAGACGTCCTGGTCGTCGATCGGCACCGGGAACACCAGCAGCCGCCGGTCGGGGCGCACGTCGATCAGGTCCTCGACCACGCGGGCGATCAGCGGCGCCTGCCCGTAGAAGCGGTCGGGGATGGTGTCGTCGCGGTTCTCGCCGACATCGCCGAGCGCGATCAGGATGCGCCCGAGCGAGTACAGGTCGGCCTTGGTCACGTCCTCGGAGCCCGCGCGCACCTCGGGCGCGACGTACACGCTCTGCGCGCTGCCCGGACCGGTCGCGAACGCGCCGCTGTAGAGGTAGTTGCGGCCGAAGTCGACGAAGGTCAGGTCGTAGGACCGGCCGTCGCCCTCGGCCCGCCTGCGCACGATCACGTTGGTGAGCGACAGGTCCTCGTGCCGCCGGCCCGCCTGGTGCAGTTCGGCCAGCGCCGCCAGCAGCGGCAGGCCGACCTTCCGGATCAGGTCGAGGCGCACGTTGCCGGCCGGGGTCGGGCGCCGGCGGCGGAAGCGGCCCACGGCCGGGGCGGCGGCCTCCCGCTTGAGGTGCTCGATCTCCTCCGCGAGGGTCCGGCCCTCGGCGAAGTCCATGAGGATCCAGTTGTCCGTGCTCGCCCACACCCGCACCATGTGGCCCACCGCGCGGCCGTCGGCGTCCAGCGCGTTGTGGTCGACCTCGTAGGAGCGGGTCTTGGCCGCGATGACCGGGATGTGGGCGTAGGGGAACAGGACGCACTTGAGCGCGAACGCGTTGCGGTGCCCGGTTCCCCGCGGCGGACGGCCGCGCAGGATGAACGACGTCGACCCGTGCCGGTGGAACTCCAGTTCCGCGCCCTGCACGGTGGCCCACTCGCCGGACACGTGCGGGTCCACCGCGCGGCCCGGCGCGTACAGCTCGACCAGCGCGAGCCGCACGGAGGCGTCCCGGACCAGGGCCTGGCACACCTTCGCGCAGTCGTGCTCGCCGCGTTCCGGGTCGGTGGGCTCCATCGTGATCAGCGTGATCAGCAGGACGGACAGGTAGCCGAACACCTCGACGTCGCGCCGCTGGTGGCCGCGCGCGCGACCGGTCCGGAACCCGCGGCACCACGTCGTCAGCGCGGCGATGGCCGCGTCGCGCTCGACGCCCGCCTCCAGCTGGAACGACAGCCGGTCCAGCGGGATGCCGGCCAGGACCCGCCGCCAGTCGTCGCCGGTGCCGCACAGGTCGTGGATCTCGCGCAGGACCCGGACGTCGGAGTCCTGGCCCGCCAGGCGCAGGACGCGCCGGAGCACGTGCCGCAGGACGTCCTTGCCCGCCGGGTCGGTGTGCGGGTCGGTCACGGCGTGGCCGGTCTCGGCGGGTACACCGTCAGGCGCGGGACGACCACCACGTCCTCGCCCTCCAGCACCTCGTGCGCGAGCCGGTAGGCCGACCGGGCGCCGTCGAGGAGCTTGCCGCGGTCCACCTCGTGCCGCTTGACCTCCGGGGTGTCCGGCAGCGGCGCCAGGTCGAGGATCGCGGGCGTGCCGGGGTGCAGGCGGCTGCGGTCCAGGTGCGGCCGGTCGCGCAGCTTGTACTCGTCCATCGACGCGATGAACCCGGTGCCCAGGCCCGGCCGCACCCGCTCCAGGTGCCGGGCCACCACCCGGTTGACCATCGGCGCGGTGCCGGAACTCGGCGCGGACATCGGCCGGGTGCTCAGCGACAGCACGTGCGTGCAGCCGTCCAGCACGGCCGCGCGGTACGGGTGGAACCGCAGCACGCCGCCGTCGATCGCGCGCTTGCCGCGGAAGTCCGCGGTGCCCCGGATGGCCAGCGGTAACCACGTGCTCGCGCGCAACGCCGACCGCAGGTCTTCGGGGGAGTCGAACTCGCCCACGTCGAGGGTCTGCAATTCGTCGACATCGGTGACCATGACGTGCAGCTTCTGCGCCGCCGCGATGATGGCCGCGTAGTCCAGCGGTTTGCGGCGCGCCAGGACTTCCTCGAACACGTACTCCAGGTTCATCGGACCCTCACCGCGCAACACGCGGCGGAAGTCCAGGAACACGCCGGTGGTCAGGTCGTCGAAGTAGATGGACAACGGGAACCAGGTGCGCCGGGTGATGAAGTACGCCCCGTTCACCGCGCCCGACGAGCACGTGTAGACGTCGTCGAAGCTGTCGGCGAACCCCATGTCCTCCAACGCGCTCAGCATCGCGCCGGAGACCACTCCGCGCAGGCCACCGCCCTCGACGGCCAACCCGACCTTGAACCCGTCGGCGCGCTTGCCCGGCACGCTGCCGCTCGCCCGCCGCTGGAGCAGCACTTCGCGCACGGGGTGGTCCGCCGCCCAGAACGATTGCACCCGGGTGATTCCGGAACGGGATTCCCGCCGACCCGGAAGAACCGTTCGCCACTTGGTCACACCGCTTGGCCACGCCATCAATGCCCGCCCCCACAAGACGATCGACGCAAGCCACGGTAGCGGATCTTCGTGATCGTGCGGCCGGTATCGGCGCGGGTCCACTGTTCGGCCCATTCGAAGCGGCGGAACGAGTGCGCACTATTGCGGAACGGCGTATTGCGCGTTCCGGCTCAGGTGGTCATCGGGCGCGCGGGGTGGGGAGGCGGAAGAGTCCCTTCAGGCGGCGAAGGGCTTCCCTGTCGCCGGACGCCGACGCGGCACCGGTCTCGATGGCCTCGGCGAGGGTGAGGCGCTGGCCGGTCACGTCGACGAAGGTCTCCGCGCCGAGCGTGATGATGGCGTCGGGGCGCTGGGCCGGGCCGTGCAGCGCCTCGATGTCACCGTCGTCGACCCGGGCGTGGAAGACCTCGTCGTCCACGCGGAACTCGTACACCGCCCGCAGCCCGGCGGCGGCCCTGGGGTCGAAGCAGGCGCGCAGGCCCAGCACCGCCCAGCCGGGGTGGAACGTCTCGTCCTCCCGCCTCGGCCCCATCGCCCACTTCAGCCCCCAGCGGGCCAGCGCCAGGACCGCCGGCCCGAGTTCCTCGCCCGCCTCGGTGAGGGCGTAGACGGGGGTGCGGGCCGGCGGCGGGAGCGTGGTCTTGTGCGCCAGGCCTTCGTGTTCGAGGTGCTTGAGGCGCGCGGCCAGCAGCCCGGTGCCCAGCCCGCGCAGGCTGGCCTGGAGGTCGCCGAACCGCTTGGGCCCGGTCAGCAGTTCGCGGACCAGCAGCAGCGTCCACCGCTCGCCGACGAGGTCGAGGGTGCGCGCGGTCGCGCAGTACTGGTGGTAGGTCCGCTGTTCCACTTCTCCATTTTAGACTCGGCGCTTCTCGTTCTCGAAGATCTCCAGCAGCACCCGGGCGAGTGCTTCCGGTCGGGCCAGTGGCACGTCGTGCGGGCCTTCCAGCGTCCGGACCTGGTACCCGACCGCCGCGCCGAACTCGGCGAAGGGGTAGGTCTCCGGCAGGCAGCACACGGCCGTCCCGGGAATCCCGTCCACGGCACTGCCCAGCAGGGTCGGTTCGGTGAACGTGCGCAGCGCCTGCGGGACCAGGCGCTCGGCCAGCCACGTCACGTCGTCGGGGTCGGTGATCCCGTACGCCGCCGGCGGCGGGGCCGGGACGCGCCACCCGTCCCCGCGCTCCCGGGCCGCCGCGCGGACGGCGGTGCCGAAGGACTCCGGGGCCAGGTCGACCAGGGAAGCACCGTCCGGCCCGGCCCAGCCGTCCACGAGCACGACGTGGTGGACGGCCTCGGGCCGCGCGTCGGCCGCCTCCCGCACGACCAGGCCCGCGTAGCTGTGCCCGACCAGCACGACCGGCTCTTCGGCCTGGTCGAGGGCGGCGACGACCGTCTTGGCGTCGTCGTGGAGCCCGTGGTCCCCGGCGGTGGTCAGGTCCGGGGTGAGGGTGCGGGCGCCGGCGGCGTGCAGCAGCGGGACGACCCGGTCCCAGGCCCACGGGCCGTGCCAGGCGCCGTGGACGAGCACGTAGGTGGTCATCGTCGAACCTCCTCGAAGGGTGTGGTTCGAGATCATAATCTACGCACTTCCCGTTTTTGAAGTGCAGCAGCCGGAGAGCCCCTCCTGCCAGCGTCGGACCCTGGCCGGGCGGGCCAGGATCGTGGCCAACACCCGGGCCGCGTGCCGGCAGGGGGTGGTGGCGTGGTGGGTGGCGAGGGTGGTCGGGTCGATCCACTCCTCGACCACCACCATCTCCGCCGGTTCGTTGGGGTCGAGGTAGGGCCGGAAGGACAGGCACCCCGGGTTGTCCAGCGCCGGTTCCACCAAGGCCTCCAGCGCCGTGCGCAGGCGGTCCGCCTGGCCCGGTCCGGCGAGGTACTGGGTGACCACCACGACGGTCACGGGCGGACCGGGCCGCTGCCCGCCTGTTGTGCCGCCGCCGCGATCTCGGCCAGGTCCTCCTCGGTCAGGGTGACCGCGGGAGCACCGATCCAGCCGTCGACCTGGCCGGGCTTGCGCGCGCCGACGATGGCGCCGGTGACGCCCGGCCACGCCAGCACCCACGCGATGGCGACCTCCGCGACCGACACGCCGTGGCGGGCGGCGATCGGGCGCAGGGCGTCGGCCAGGGCGAGGTTCGCGGTCAGGTTGGTGGTGAAGTCGGTGTGCGCGGAACGCCAGTCGTCGGCGGGCAGGGCGGCGGCGCGTGCGGCGGTGAACGCGCCGGTGAGCAGGCCGGCCTTGGTGAACACGTACGGACGGTCGGCGTCGGGCAGGTCGGCGATCGCCTTGCCGACCAGTTCCTCGGAGTGGCCGAGGCCGTAGACGGCGGCCGTGTCGATCCAGTTGACCCGGAGTCCACGGCGTGGCGGATCGCGGCGATCGACTCGGCGTCGTCGGTGGCGCCCCAGCCGAAGGTCCAGCCGGACCCGGACACCGCCCAGGAGCCGAAGCCGACGCGGGTGATGTCCATGCCCGTGGTGCCGAGGGCGGACCGTTGCATGGTGGAACTCCTTCGTGAAGTGGTTTTGTGCCAACCACTTTCGGCCCGCCGGCCGACCGCAACCAGTGCGCGCGGTGCCTGGGCACGGCGTGCCCAGGCTGAGGTGGCGACCGCCCGGCCATACTGGGCGGCATGGACAGGCGTGCGGAGTTGGGGGAGTTCCTGAGGTCCCGCAGGGCACGGCTGCGGCCCGAGGAGCTGGGCCTGGCCGACCACGGCCGGCGGCGCGTGCCCGGCCTGCGGCGCGAGGAGCCGGCGCGGCTGGCCGGGGTGAGCGTGGACCACTACGTGCGGCTGGAGCAGGGGCGCACGCTGCACTTCTCCGAAGCCGTGCTGGACGCGGTGGCCCGCGCGCTGCGCCTGGACGAGGTCGAACGCGCCCACCTGCACCGGCTGGCCCGGCCGTGGACGCCCTCGACGGACGCCCCGGCGCCGCAACAGGTGCGCCCCGGTTTGCAGCGGTTGCTGGACCTGGCGGCGGAGTTGTCGGCCGCCAGTCGCGAGTTCGCGGCGGTGTGGGCCGAGCACGGGCTCAAGGACAAGACCCACGGGCACTACCGGTACCTGCACCCCGTGGTGGGCGAGCTGGACCTCGGGTTCGAGAGCCTGCGCCTGCCCGACGAGCCGGACCAGGTCCTGATCGCCCACACCTTCGAGGAGGGGTCGCCCGCGGAGACGAAGCTGCGGCTGCTGAGCGCCTGGGAAGCGGTGGGGGCGTGAAGGACATGACCGTTCCCCCGTACGGCGCGGGCACGCTGGCCGAGGTCGTGCCGTCGTTGTTGGCGGGCTTCGGCGTTCCCGGGATGGTGGACGTGCTGGGGCTCGCGGGTCCGACCCGGGTGTGCCTGCTGCTGGTGGACGGCCTGGGCTGGCAGTTGTTGCAGGCCCACCGCGAGGACGCGCCTTTCCTGACGTCGTCGGCGGGCAGGCCGGTCGCCGCCGGCTTCCCCGCGACGACCGCGACCAGCATCGCGTCGCTGTCCACGGGTGTGGCCGGGGGCGAGCACGGGGTGGTGGGCTTCACGTTCGCCGTGGACGGGGAGCTGCTCGACGCGTTGCGGTGGCGCCGGTACGGGGTGGCGGAGTCGGTGGACCTGCGGTCGGTGCTGGTGCCCGAGGAGGTGCAGCCCCGGCCCACGGCGTGGGAGCTCGCAGCGGAGGCCGGGGTCGACGTCAGCTTCGTCGTGCCCAGGGAGCAGCGGGGGAGCGGCCTGTCGCGGGCGGTGCTGCGGGGCGGGCAGGTGCACCCGGTGCTGGGGCTGGGTGATCTCGTCGCGCGGACCGCGGAAGCGTTGGGGGAGCGGGCGTTCTGCTACACCTACCACGCCGACCTGGACACGCTGGGGCACGTGTACGGGCCGGGCAGCGAGCCGTGGCGGCACCAGCTGCGGTTCGTGGACCGGTTGGCCGAACTGCTCGCCGGGAACCTGCCGCCCGGCGGGGCACTGGTGGTGACGGCCGACCACGGGATGGTGGAGGCGGGCGACCGGATCGACTTCGACACCGAGCCGGCGCTGCGGGACGGGGTGCGGTTGCTGGGCGGGGAAACGCGCGTGCGGCACGTGTACACCGACGTGCCCGACGACGTGCGCGTCCGGTGGGGCGACGTGTTGGGGGAGCGGGCGGTGGTCCTCGATCGCGAGGAGGCGATCGCGGCCGGCTGGTTCGGTCCCGCGGTCGCCGCGCACGTGCGCGGCCGGATCGGGGACCTGGTGGTGGCCCTGCGCGGGACGGCGGTGGTGGTCCGGTCGGAGGTGGAGTCCCGGCTGAGCGGGCTGGTCGGGCACCACGGGTCGTTGACCGAGGCGGAGCAGTTGGTGCCCCTGCTCGTGTTCCGCTCCGCCTGATCCGCTGGACTCGCGCTTCGCTTCCTCAAGCCCACGCTTCGCGGGTTCAAACGGGACGCGCTCCGCGCTCGCAAGCTCGGACGCGCTTCGCGCTTGGGAACGCGCGGAGCGCTCGAAAGATCAAAAGAAGCGCTCGCCGCGCGGCAGGCCCCCGGGGGGAAGGGCGTCGGTTTCTTTCCCCGTCCGGCCTGCCGGAGGCAACCACACTTGGCCCGTTTTCGCAACCGGAAAAGCTGGTTGCAAAAACGGACCAAGCGTGGTTGGGCTTCGCCCAGGCCGGACGGGGAAAGAAACCGAGGCCCTTCCCGTGGGCGCTAGCCGCTTGGCGGAACGCAAGAGCGTGCCGCCTTCGGCGGGAAAGCGCGCCTTCGGCGGGAAACGGCGCGCTCCGCGCACGACCAGTGACCGGGTTATGCATTACTCATCTAGCGGCGGGCGTGGTGGGCCAGTGAGTCGGCCACCAGCGCGGTCGCTTCGGCGAGGGACATGCCCGCCTGCTTGAGCGCGGTGAGGGTCAGCGGGTGGACCAGGCCGGTGATCGCCTTGGCCAGCGCGGCGTCGTCCCCGGCGGCTTCGGCGTGCAGGCGGTGGACGCGGTCGCGGAACTCGGCGTCCGCTCGGGCGACCGCCGGGACGTCGGCCAGTTCCGGGCCCAGGACCCGGTGCCAGTGCCCGGTCCGGTCGTAGAACTCGAACATCTGCTCGGTGAGCGCTCGCAGGCGGGCCTTCGTCGAGCGCTTGCCGGTGAAGATCGTGGCGTCCGGGATGCGGACCTCCGCCATCAGCCGGGTCACCACGGCCTCGATCAGCAGGTCGTGGGTGGCGAAGTGGTTGAACACCGTGGCGGGGGAGACGTCGGCCGCGCGGGCCACCTCGGTCATCGTCGTCGCCCTCGCGCCGCGCTCGGCGAACAGCTCGGCGGCAGCGGTGACGACCCGGTCGCGGGTGCGGGCCGCCTGTGCCGAGCGCCGGTCCATCGAGTAGGGCCTGGGCATTGACATCCCCCATGATTGAGTGAACCATTCATTCAATCAAATCGTAGCGCGCGGAGGTGCGCGATGGACGTTCCGACCCGTCTCGGCCCGCTGAACGTGCGGGTGACCGGTGCAGGCCCCGTGGCCGTGTTGTGGCACAGCCTGTTCGTCGACTCGACCACCTGGCGGGAGGTCGAGGGGCCGTTGGCGGGGGAGCGCCGGCTGGTGCTGGTCGACGGGCCGGGGCACGGGCCGAACCCGCCGCCGGCGCGTCGGTTCACGCTGGACGACTGTGCGGGCGCCGCCGCCGACGTGCTCGACCACCTGGGCGTCGCGGACCCGGTGGACTGGGTGGGCAACGCCTGGGGCGGGCACGTCGGCCTCCGGTTCGCCGCCACCCGGCCCGCGCGCTGCCGGAGCGTGGCCGCGATCGGGACGCCCGTCCACGCGCTGGGCGCCGCGGACCGCCGGCGGTCCCGGTTGTTGGTGGCGCTGTACCGGCTCTTCGGCGCCGGGCCGGTCGTGGGGCTGCTGACGAAGGCTCTGGTGGGCTCCGACGCCCATGCGGCCGAGGTGGTGGGTGCCGCGTTCCGGCGGGCCGGGCGGCGCGGGATGGTCACGGCGATCGAGTCGATCAGCCTGCGGCGGCCCGACCTGACGCCCGAGCTCCCGTCGATCGGCGTGCCGACGCTGCTCTCCACGGGGCAGAACGATCCGATGTGGACGGTCGCGGACGCCCGTGCCGCCGCCGCCCTGCTGCCGCGCGGGGCGCTGGTGGTCCTGCCCGGGGCGGGGCACGTCGGGCCGTTGTTCGCCGCGCCGGCGGAGGTGGTGGAGCTGCTCCGGGCGTTCTGGCGTCAGCCGGACGAGGTGGTGGCGCGGGCGAGCAGCCCGTCCACGAACGCGTGGAGGCCTTCGACGTAGGTGTCGCGGGCGGCCAGCACGGGCCAGCGGTCGCCGAGGGCGGCCAGGGTCGGCAGCCGTGCCGCGTCGAAGGTGAAGTCGATGCCCTTCGCCGGGCGGCGCGTCGAGCGGGCGCGGACGAGGATTTCGCCCACGGTGTAGTACCAGATGCTGCGGAAGACCGTGACGGCCTGGTCGGGCGTGCAGCCGCTGTCGACCGCGCCGGCCACGATGGCCTCCACCAGCCACAGGGACGAGTCGCCGAGCAGGCCGACGAAACCGTCCACGGTGAGCACTACGGGGTTGACGCTGGTCACCGTGGCGGTCGTGCAGTTCCTGGTGTCGCTGGACCTGTCGGTGGTCAACGTCGGCCTGCCGAGCATCGCCGCGGGCCTGGGCTTCGGACCGGTGGGCCTGACCTGGGTCGTCCACGCCTACGCCCTCACCTTCGGAGGCCTGCTCCTGCTGGGCGGCAAGACCGCCGACCGCCACGGCCGAAGGCGGGCACTGCTGGTCGGGCTCGCGCTGTTCGGCCTGGCTTCGCTCGCCGGCGGTTTCGCCCAGGCGCCCGGCCACCTCGTCGCCGCCCGCGCCGCGCAGGGCGTCGGGGTCGCCCTCCTTGCGCCGGCCGCGTTGGCGCTGCTCAGCGCGACCTTTCCGAGCGGTCGGGCGCGGGTGCGCGCGTTCGGGGTGTGGAGCGCGGTGAACGCCGCCGGTGGTGCCCTCGGCGTCCTGGTCGGCGGGGTGCTCACCGAGTACGCGGGGTGGCGCTGGGTGATGTTCGTGAACCTGCCGATCGTCGCGTGCGCGGTGCTCCTGGCGTGGCGGGGTGTGGCCCCCGACCGGCCGCTCTCGCGCGGCGGGCGGACGGACGTGCTGGGTGCCGTTCGTCCTGCCCCGCGCCATGCCCGAGAGGAGCCCGGTCCGATGACGTACACGCACGGCGTCACGTGACGGGCGCGGCGGTCGGTCGGCGGCTCCTAGCGTGGCGATGTGCCCGCGCCGGAACGGAACGGCGGGGCGGATCTCCAGGCAGACAAGGAAAAGCAGTGTCCGAGACGACTTACACCGCCATCGCCACCTCCACCGCCGAAGGCCGCAACGGCGGCCGGGCCGTGTCCGACGACGGGGTGCTCGACGTGACCCTCGCCGTGCCGAAGGCGTTCGGCGGCTCGGGTGCCGGGACCAACCCCGAGCAGCTGTTCGCCGCCGGCTGGGCGTCGTGCTTCGTCGGCGCGGTGCGGCGGGTCGCGGCCAAGAACAAGGTCGCGGTGCAGGACCTCTCCGTGGCGGCGGAGGTGACCCTGCACCACAAGGACGACGAGTTCTTCCTCAGCGCCGTGCTGAACCTGGAGGTGTCCGGGGTGGACCAGGCCACGGCCGACGACCTGGCCGAGGGCGCGCACCAGATCTGCCCGTACTCCAAGTCCACCCGCGGCAACATCGAGGTCGAGCTGACCGCCAAGGCCGTCTAGAACCGCGAGGCGTCCACGACCGCCCGCGCGAAGGCCCGCGGGGCCTCCTGCGGCACGTTGTGGCCGATCCCGGCGAACACCCGGTGCTCGTACCGGCCGGTGAACATCGACCGGTACGAGCCGCCGTCGATGTTCGGCCCGTCGAAGTCGCTGCCGATCGTGATGGTCGGGACGGCGATCTTGGGTGCGGCGGCGAGCAGCTGTTCGTACTCGTCGAACCGGGCCTCGCCGGGCGCGAGGCCGAGTCGCCACCGGTAGTTGTGCAGCACGATCGCCACGTGGTCGGGGTTGGCGAACGACGCCGCCGTGCGCGCGTAGGTGGCGTCGTCGAAGTCCCAGGTCGGCGAGGCGATCCGCCAGATCAACCGGTTGAACTCGGCGGTGTTGTCCCGGTACCCGGCCGCGCCGCGCTCGGTGGCGAAGTAGAACTGGTACCACCAGCCGTACTCGGCGGCGGGCGTGAGCGGGTTCCGGTTGGCGGCCAGGTTCGTGATCAGGTAGCCGCTGACCGACACCAGCGCGGCGCAGCGGGACGGCCACAGGGCGGCGATCACGTCGGCGGTCCGCGCACCCCAGTCGAAGCCGCCGATCACGGCGCGGTCGATGCGCAGGGCGTCCATCAGCGCGATGACGTCCAGTGCCACGGCCGACTGTTGCGCGTTGCGGATGGTGTCGGCCGAGCGGAACACCGTGGGGCCGAAGCCGCGCAGGTACGGCACGATGACGCGGTAGCCGCGTGCGGCGAGCAGCGGGCCGACGTCGATGTAGCTGCACGGGTCGTATGGCCAGCCGTGGAGCAGGAGGACGACCGGGCCTCGGGCGGGGCCGTACTCGACGTAGGCCATCCGCACGTCCCCGGCGTCGACGTGCCGAACCGGCCCGAGCGAGTTGTGCCCTCCCTGTGCAGTGCCGTTACCGCTGTCCTCGGCCGCCGCGACGCCCGTCGTCACGCCGGGCACGGCCAGTGAGGCCGCGACCGCCTGCGTGAACCGTCGCCTGGTGATCATCAGGTTGCTTCCCTTCGCTGGTCCGGCGTGCACCGCGACGCTAGGGAGGACCCGGCGGCCGTCGCGCCCGTCACCTGACGCCGTCGCTGTACGTCACCACCGGTTAGACTGGGTGCCGATCAAGAAGGAGACCGGTCGAAGTGGCAGGCGAGCTCGACGTCTCCGGGTGACTACCCGGCCCCGCAGACCACCGCGCGTGCGCAGAGCACGACCGCCGTGGTCCGCGTCGTAGTCCCCTGATCCGCTCACCCGAAGGTCTCCATGTCTTCCATCGTGTGCACCGCCCTGTCCTTCGCCTGGCCCGACGACACCCCGGTGTTCGACGACCTGTCGTTCACCGTCGGCCCCGGCCGCACCGGCCTGGTCGCTCCCAACGGCGCCGGCAAGTCCACCCTGCTGCGCCTGATCGCCGGCGACCTGCGCCCCACAAAGGGCACGGTCACTGTCCGGGGCGTGCTCGGCTACCTACCCCAGCACCTGCCGATGGCCACGGACCTCACCGTGGCGCAGGTCCTGGGCATCGACCACGTCCTGCACGCCCTGCACGCCATCGAGTCCGGCGACGCCGCCGAGGAACACTTCACCGCCGTCGGGAACGACTGGGACATCGAGGAACGCACCCGTGCCCACCTGGACAGGTTGGGCCTGGGCGACGTCCACCCGACCCGCACCCTCGGCACGCTCAGCGGCGGCCAGGTCGTCTCCCTGGGCTTGGCAGCGCAACTCCTCAAACAACCAGACGTGCTCCTCCTCGACGAACCCACCAACAACCTCGACCGCACCGCCCGCACCCGTCTGCACGCCGTGCTGGAGGCGTGGAACGGCTGCCTGGTGGTAGTCAGCCACGACCGCGAACTCCTGGACCGCGTGGACCGCATCGCGGAGTTGGAACGAGGAGAGCTGAGCCTGCACGGCGGCAACTTCACGGCCTACGAGGAGGCAGTCCGCATCGAACGCGAAGCCGCCGAACGAGCCGTCCGCAACGCCGAACAGGAAGTCAAACGCGAAAAGGCCCAACTCCAACAATCCCGAGAACGAGCCACCCGCCGAGCCAACACCGCCGCCCGCAACCTGGGCGATGCGGGCCTGCCCAAGATCTTCGCCGGCACCATGAAGCGCAACGCGGAGAAGACGGCCGCCAAGTCCGAGGAAACCCACGCCGATCGGGTGGCCGAGGCGCAGTCCAAACTGGACGAAACCAGCCGGAACCTGCCGGAGGACCAGGTCATCACCTTGGTCCTCCCCGCCACGACTGTTCCTGCGGGCCGCACGGTCTTCCACGGGGAGGGCTTGCGTGGACAGCACGGCGAGCACACGGTGTTCGAGGGTGTGGATCTGATCATCCGTGGCCCTGAACGGATCGCTCTGACGGGGGAGAACGGGGCGGGGAAGTCGACGTTGTTGAGGTTGCTGGATGGCGGGGAGCGGGTCGCTTACCTGTCACAGCGGTTGGACCTGCTGGATCCTGATCGGAGTGTCCTGGACAACCTTGCCAGGTTTGCGCCGAGTTTGTCGGCGGAACGCCGGATGCATTTGTTGGCGAGGTTCTTGTTTCGGGGCGAGCGGGCGCACCTGGCGGTGGGGGTGTTGTCGGGCGGCGAGCGCCTACGCGCAACTCTTGCCTGCGTCCTGTATGCCGAACCCGCGCCGCACTTGTTGTTGCTGGATGAGCCGACCAACAACTTGGACCTGGTGAGTGTGGGGCAGTTGGAGAACGCGCTCAATGCGTATCGGGGTGCGTTCGTGGTGGTCAGCCACGACGAACGTTTCCTGGAGAACATCGGCATCACCCGACGCCTAGCCTTGAAGGGCGGCCAGCTCATCCGGGACTAACGCCCATACGACCCAACGTCCGAAGGGTGGTCCGCGCCGAAGGCGCGAGCCGAAGCGGCTAGCGCCCACGGGAAGGGCCTCGGTTTCTTTCCCCGTCCGGCCTGGGC